>NZ_JBEOSD010000047.1:0-50572 GCF_040302735.1 Streptomyces sp. NPDC097619
CGGGGCGTGGGGGGCGCCGCCCCCCCCCCCCCCGCGGGGCCCCGCGGGCGGGCCCCCAACGCCGGGCGGGGCCCACCCCTTTGTGGCGGGGGGGCCCCCCCCCGTCGACCGGTCCGGGACCGGTCCTGGCTCGTCGGGATGGAGGCCCGTCAGCGCTCGTCGGTCTCGGCGCCGGCCGGCACGGCGGTGAGCCGCTCGGTCTCATCCTGTATTTCCGCGGCGATCTTCTTGAGTTCCGGCTCGAACTTACGCCCGTGGTGGGCGCAGAACAGCAGTTCACCACCGCTCAGGAGAACGACGCGCAGATAGGCCTGGGCGCCGCAACGGTCGCATCGGTCAGCGGCCGTCAGCGGGGTCGCGGGGGTCAGAACAGTAGTCACGTCGCCTCTTCTCTAGCTCGACGAGCTGTCGTACCAGGGTCAACATCCAACCAGGCCGAAAACGTTCCCGCTCGCGGCATATTCTCGAAACTTCTTCCTTCCGAGCTGGCCGGCTGCTGCCGGTTGGCGGCGAAGGAGCCGTATTGCGTCGCTTTACGGTTTCGCGTTGTTGTGGTGGTCGCTCGCAGTCCTCAGGACCTCCCGGCGGGGTTGCCGGTTGTTCATGAGGACGTGCCCGAACACTAAATGGTTCATGCGCGGAAGGGAACGTGATGTTTGCTTCACCCGCTCGGGGGATCGAACGTGAGTACGGTTCTGCACTAGGCTGAACAGCCGGTGAGGGTGGCGTTGCACCGGCTCTACCTGGGCTCGGTACCCTCTGACCGGCGACCGTGCCACCCCGCGGCCCCACCGGGCCGGAAGAGAAATTCAGCGAGGAGCGAACTGCGTGACCGCCGACACGTCCGTGCCTTCCAGCGCGCTGCTGACCGGAGCAGACCGGGACGGCTCCAACTACACCGCGCGGCACCTCCTCGTCCTCGAAGGGCTGGAGGCGGTCCGCAAGCGCCCGGGCATGTACATCGGGTCCACGGACAGCCGTGGTCTGATGCACTGCCTCTGGGAAATCATCGACAATTCCGTGGACGAGGCCCTGGGCGGTTTCTGTGACCACATCGAGGTGATCCTCCACGAGGACAACTCGGTCGAGGTCCGGGACAACGGCCGCGGCATCCCCGTGGACGTCGAGCCCAAGACGGGCCTGTCCGGCGTCGAGGTCGTCATGACCAAGCTGCACGCCGGCGGCAAGTTCGGCGGTGGCTCCTACGCCGCCTCCGGCGGCCTGCACGGCGTCGGCGCCTCCGTGGTGAACGCCCTTTCGGCCCGGCTCGACGTCGAGGTGGACCGCGGCACCACGCACAGCATCAGCTTCCGCCGCGGCGTGCCCGGCATCTTCACCGAGCAGGGGCCCGACGCGCCCTTCGACCCGGGCAGCGGCGTGCGCAAGGGCAAGCGGGTGGCCAAGGGCCGCACCGGCACGCGCATCCGCTACTGGGCCGACCGGCAGATCTTCCTCAAGGACGCCCGGCTCTCGCTGGAGACCCTCTACCAGCGGGCCCGCCAGACCGCCTTCCTCGTCCCCGGCCTGACCCTGGTGGTGCGGGACGAGCGGGCGATCGACGGCGCGGGCAAGACCGAGGAGACCTTCCGCTACGACGGCGGGATCAGCGAGTTCTGCGAGTACCTCACCCAGGACAAGCCCGTCTGCGACGTGCTGCGGCTGACCGGCAACGGGACCTTCAAGGAGACCGTGCCGGTCCTGGACGAGCGCGGCCACATGACCCCCACCGAGGTCACCCGCGACCTCGGCGTGGACATCGCGCTGCGCTGGGGCACCGGGTACGAGACCCAGGTCAAGTCCTTCGTGAACATCATCGCCACCCCGAAGGGCGGCACCCACGTGTCGGGCTTCGAGCGGTCGGTGGCCAAGACCGTCAACGAGGTCCTGCGGTCCGCGAAGCTGCTGCGGGTGGCCGAGGACGACGTGGTCAAGGACGACGCCATGGAGGGCATGACCGCCGTGGTCACCGTCCGGCTGGCGGAGCCCCAGTTCGAGGGGCAGACCAAGGAGGTCCTCGGGACCTCGGCGGCCGCCCGGATCGTGTCCAACGTCGTCGCCCGCGAGCTGAAGGCCTTCCTGACCTCCACCAAGCGGGACGACAAGCAGCAGGCCCGCGCCGTGATGGAGAAGATCGTCGCGGCCGCCCGGACCCGCATCGCGGCCCGGCAGCACAAGGAGGCCCAGCGGCGGAAGACGGCGCTGGAGTCCTCCTCGCTGCCCGCGAAGCTGGCCGACTGCCGCAGCGACGACGTGGAGCGCAGCGAGCTGTTCATCGTCGAGGGTGACTCGGCGCTGGGCACCGCGAAGCTGGCGCGGAACTCCGAGTTCCAGGCGCTGCTGCCGATCCGGGGCAAGATCCTCAACGTCCAGAAGTCCTCGGTCTCGGACATGCTGAAGAACGCCGAGTGCGGGGCGATCATCCAGGTCATAGGGGCCGGCTCGGGGCGCACCTTCGACATCGACGCGGCCCGCTACGGCAAGATCGTCCTGCTCGTCGACGCCGATGTGGACGGCGCGCACATCCGCTGCCTGCTGCTCACCCTGTTCCAGCGGTACATGCGACCGATGGTGGAGGCGGGCCGGGTCTTCGCGGCCGTGCCGCCGCTGCACCGGATCGAGCTGGTGCAGCCGAAGCGGGGCCAGGACAAGTACGTGTACACGTACTCGGACAACGAGCTGCGGCAGACGCTGCTGGAGTACCAGCGCAAGGGCGTCCGCTACAAGGACTCCATCCAGCGCTACAAGGGTCTGGGCGAGATGGACGCCGACCAGCTCGCGGAGACCACGATGGACCCGCGCTTCCGCACGCTGCGGCGGATCAACATCGGGGACCTGGACGCCGCCGAGCAGGTCTTCGACCTGCTCATGGGCAACGAGGTCGCTCCCCGCAAGGAGTTCATCACCGGTTCCGCCGCCACGCTCGACCGCTCGCGCATCGACGCCTGAGCCGGTCCCCCTTGGCACAAGGGCGGGCTTCGCTCCATCACCTGATGGAGTGAAGCCCGCCGGGACACCAGTCCGGACCCCCGCCGTTCCGCACATCCTTGTGGGCACGCCGCCGACGCGGCTGCGGTCAAGGAGGACGCGGTGGACACGCACGCAAGCCGTGATGGCGGAACGATCAGGCTGGACGATCCCTGGGACGACGCCCCCGCCTCCGGCTGGGACGGGGGCGCGGCCCCCGGCGGCGGGCCGGGCCTGCCCGAAGAGTCCGCGGAGGCCGCCGCGACGGCGGGCGGCCCCGAGCCCGGCCGTCCGGCCGCCCGGGGCACCGCCGCGGTCTACCTGGAGGTGCAGCGCAGCGCGGCCTTCCAGGAGGTCCGCGGACGCTACCGGCGCTTCGTGCTGCCGGCCACCCTCGGCTTCCTGGGCTGGTACCTGGCCTACGTGGGGACCGCGGTGGCGGCGCCCGGGGTGATGGCCCGGCCCGTGTTCGGTCCGGTCAATGTGGCCCTGCTCGCCGGTCTCGGCCAGTTCCTCAGCACCTTCGTGCTCACCTGGGCCTACGCCCGGCACGCCCGGCTGCGGCGCGACCGGGTCGCCCTCGACCTCCGCTGGAGCGTCTTCGAGCAGGCCCGGGACCAGGACCGGGGCCGGGGGGCGGGTCGGTGACCGGGCCCGTGCTCGCCGCCGGGTCCCTGTCCACCGGGCACCAGACCCTGGCCCTGTTGCTGTTCAGCACCTTCGTGGCGGTGACCCTGGGCATCACCACCTGGGTGAGCCGGAACCGGCACGGGTCGGCGGAGGAGTTCTACGCGGGGGGCCGGCTGTTCTCCCCCATGGAGAACGGTTTCGCCATCGCGGGGGACTACATGTCCGCCGCCTCCTTCCTCGGCATCTCCGGGCTGATCGCGCTCTTCGGCTATGACGGGCTGCTGTACTCGGTCGGCTTCCTGGTGGCCTGGCTGGTGGTCCTCTTCCTGGTCGCCGAGCTGGTCCGCAACGTGGGCCGGTTCACCCTGGCCGACGTGGTCGCCGCCCGGATGAGCGAGCGCCCGGTGCGAATCGCGGCGGGCAGCTCCTCCGTGGTGGTCTCGGTGCTGTACCTGGTGGCGCAGATGGTGGGGGCGGGCAGCCTGGTGGCCCTGCTGCTCGGCGGCAGCAGTCCGGCGGCCCGGACCGCCACGGTGATCGGCGTGGGCGCGCTCATGGTGATCTACGTGTCCTTCGGGGGGATGCGGGCCACCACCTGGATCCAGATCGTCAAGGCGGTCCTGCTGATGGGCGGGGCGGTCACCCTGACCGTGCTGGTGCTGGCCCGCTTCCACGGGGACTTCGGGGCGATGCTGAGCACCGCCGCGGAGCGCAGCGGGCACGGCAGCCGGTTCCTCGGACCCGGGCTGAAGTACGGCGGCAGCTGGACGGCCCGGATCGACTTCCTCAGCCTCGGCCTGGCGCTGGTGCTGGGCACCGCCGGGCTGCCGCACATCCTGTCCCGCTTCTTCACGGTGCCCACGGCCCGGGCCGCCCGCCGTTCGGTGGTCTGGGCGATCGGCCTCATCGGCGGCTTCTACCTGATGACCATCGTGCTCGGCTTCGGCGCCGCCGCCCTGATCGGGCCGGAGGAGGTGCGCGCCTCCAACGCCGCCGGGAACACCGCCGTACCGCTGCTGGCGCTGCTGCTCGGCGGCGGCAGCGGGACCACCGGCGGGACGGTGCTGTTCGCGGTGGTCGCCGCCATCGCCTTCGCGACCATCCTCGCGGTGGTCGCCGGGATCACCCTGGCCTCCTCGGCCTCCGTGGCCCACGACCTCTACGCCTCGCTCAAGCGCAAGCACGCCCGGCAGCGCAGCGAGGTGACGGTGGCCCGGGTGGCCGCCGTGGGCATCGGGGTGGTGGCGATCGGGCTGGGGCTGCTGGCGCAGGACCTCAACGTGGCCTTCCTGGTGGGCCTGGCCTTCGCGGTGTCCGCCTCGGCGAACCTGCCCGTGCTGCTGTACTCGCTGTTCTGGCGCGGGTTCACGACCCGGGGCGCCGTCTGGTCGGTGTACGGGGGGCTGGTGCCGGCCGTGCTGCTGGTGCTGCTCTCGCCGGTGGTGTCGGGGAGCCCCGAGGCGCTCTTCCCCGGGGTGGACTTCCAGGTCTTCCCGCTGCAGAACCCGGGCATCGTCTCGATCCCGCTGGGCTTCCTGGCCGGGTGGATCGGCACCGTCCTCTCGGGGGAGACCCCCGACGAGGCCCGGCACGCCGAGACCGAGGTGCGCTCCCTCACCGGGGCGGGGGCGGTCTGAGCGGCCGGCCCGGTCCCCGGGGCGGGCGTACCGTCAGCCGGGGCCGGGGCCGGGGCCGGGGCCGGGTTCGGAGGGCACCCAGGCGTAGCGGTGCTCGGGGCGGCCGGTCTCCCCGTACCGCAGGCTGAGGCGGACCCGGCCGCCGCGCTCCAGGAGCTTCAGGTAGCGCTGGGCGGTCTGCCGGCTGACACCGGCCCGGTCGGCGATCTCCTGGGCGGAGAGGGTGCCGGGCGTGCTCCGCAGCACCCCGCGGACCAGGTCGGCGGTGCCGGGGGAGTGGCCCTTGGGCAGTTCCACGGGGGTGGTGGCGGAGGCCAGGGCCCCGAAGATCCGGTCCACCTCGGCCTGTTCGGCCTCGCCGCCCACGGCGAGCGTGGCGCGCAAGGCCGCGTACGCCTCCAGTTTGGCGCGCAGCCCCGCGAAGGCGAAGGGTTTGACCAGGTACTGGAGCGCGCCCAGGCGCATGGCGGACTGGACGGTGGCCAGGTCCCGGGCGGCCGTCACCATGATCACGTCGGTGTGCCGGCCGAGCTGGCGCAGCCGCCGGACCAGGTCGAGGCCGTTCTCGTCGGGCAGGTAGTGGTCCAGCAGGAGCAGGTCCACCGGACGGGCGTCCAGGAAGGCCAGGGCCTCGGCCGCCGAGTGCACCCGGGCCACCGCGCGGAAGCCGGGGACCTTGGCCACGTAGGCGGCGTTGATCAAGGCGACCCGCGGGTCGTCGTCGACGACCAGGACGTCGATCACCGCAGGGCCTCCGGGAGTTCCACGGAGAACTCGGCCCCGCCGCCCGAGGCCCCTCCGGCGCGGACGCTGCCGCCCTGTCGTTCCGCGAGCCGGCGCACCAGGGCGAGGCCCAGGCCGCGGCGGCCGTGGGCCGGGGGCCGTTTGGTGGACCAGCCCTCGGTGAAGATCTCCTCGCGCCGGTCAGGGGGCACGCCGGGTCCGCTGTCGCGGACGCGCAGCACGGCCGTGCCGCCCTCGGCGCGCAGCTCCACCTCGACCCGGGCCCCGGGGGACCCGGCCGCGGCGTCGAGGGCGTTGTCGACGAGGTTGCCGGTGATGGTGACCAGGCCGCCGGGGTCGACGAGGCGGTCCGGGAGCAGGGTGTCGGGGGTGAGGGCGAGGGTGACCCCGCGTTCGGCGGCCACGGTGGCCTTGCCCACCAGGAGGGCCGCCAGCAGGGGGTCGTGGACCCGTTCGGTGACCTGTTCGGCGGTGGCGCGGTGCACTCCGGCGACCTCGGTGACGTAGGCGGCGGCCTCCTCGTGGAGGCCGAGTTCCAGCAGGCCCAGCAGGGTGTGCAGGCGGTTTGCGTGCTCGTGGTCCTGGGCCCGCAGGGCCTCGATCAGGCCGCGGGTGGAGTCCAGTTCGCGACCGAGGCGTTCCAGTTCGGTGCGGTCGCGCAGGGTGGCCACGGCTCCGCCGTCGTCGGTGGGCACGCGGTTGGCGACGAGCACCCGGGAGCCCCGGACGGCGAGCAGGTCGGTGCCGGTGACCCGCCCGGTGAGCACGTCGGTGGTGCGGCCCTCGCCGAGGACCTCGTCCAGGGAGCGGCCGGTGGCCTCCGGGCCGAGGCCGAGCAGTCGCTGCGCCTCGTCGTTGACCAGTCGGATCCGGCCCTCGGGGTCCAGGGCCACGAAGCCCTCGCGCAGCGAGTGCAGCATGGCCTCGCGTTCGGCGAGCAGGGCGGCGATGTCGGAGAAGGCCAGGTCCCGGGTGCGGGTGCGGATGCGGCGGGAGACCAGCCAGGCGGCGAGGGCGCCCGCGGCCAGGGCGGCGCCGGCGGAGGCGAGGATGTCGGGGACGGCGCCGAGCAGGCGGTCGCGGACGCTGTCGTAGGAGATGCCCACGGAGACGGCGCCGACCCGGCGGCCCCGGTCGTCGTACAGGGGCACCTTGCCGCGGGCGGAGCGTCCGAGGGTGCCCTCGTCGATTTCCATGACCTCCTGTCCGGCGAGGACGTCGGTGGGGTCGGTGGAGACGGGGAGTCCGATCCGTTCCGGGCTGGGGTGGGAGCGGCGGATCCCGGCGGTGTCCATGACCACCACGTACTCGGCGCCGGTGGCGGTGCGGATCCTTTCGGCGGCGGTCTGGACGGGGCCGTTCGGGTCGGCGGGGGCGGCGAGCAGGTCGGCGGCGAGCCCGGGATCCGCGGCGGTGCTCTGGGCGATGGCCAGGGCCCGGCGCATGGCCTGGTCGTCGAGCTGTTCGGCCAGCGGGGTCAGGAACAGGCCGGCGGCGAGGACGGTCACGCCGGTGGCGATGGCCAGGTGCACCAGCAGCAGTTGGGAGACCATCCGGCGGGGCAGGCCGATGCGGCGGCCGGGTCCGGGGGGCCGGGAGGGGGCGCCGCCGCCCGGACGGCCCGGTGCGCGGTCTCGTCCGGGTGCGGAGCTCATGAGAAGGAACGGTAAGGCGGCCCGGCTGCTTTCCGAAATCCCGCACACCAACGCAAACGGCTTGCGTTTTTTGCGGCGCATTTGCGGAATCCGACAGTGTGGCTGCAAGGAGCCGGTTTTGCGGTCACCGGCAGGTCAGCCGGACGGGATGTGGAAGGAGCGAGTGACGTCACAGGGGTAGACGTGTCAGCAGAGCGCTGTAATTCTCTCACCGAACCATGCAAAAGCCTTTGTCCTGCAAGTCATAAACTCATGTCGAGGGACGAGACCTATGAGAAGGCACAGCTGGAGCCTCAGGGCCCTGGCCGCGCTGCTCGGCACCGCGCTGCTGTGGATCGGCGGCCCGGTGACCACGAGCGCCGCGGCCGGCGGCCCGAGCCTCGCGGCCGGCAGGCCGGCCGCCGCGAGCAGCGCCAACGGCCCGTACGTGGCCGGAAACGTGACCGACGGCGATCCCGCCACCTACTGGGAGAGCGCGGGCAGCACCTTCCCGCAGTGGGTGCAGACCGACCTCGGGACGAGCACCCGCGTCGACGAGGTGGTCCTGAAGCTGCCCACGGGCTGGGAGACCCGCAGCCAGACCCTGTCCGTACAGGGCAGCGCCGACGGCACCAGCTTCAGCACCCTGGTGACCCCCGCCGCCCGCTCCTTCGGACCGGGCAACGGCAACACCGTCACGCTGAGCTTCCCCGCCGCGCAGACCCGCTACGTCCGCGTGGTGATCACCGCCAACACCGGCTGGCCGGCCGCCCAGCTGTCCGAGCTGGAAGTCAGGGCCCCCGGCGGCACCTCGGAGAACCTGGCGCTGGGCCGTACGCTCACGGCGAGCAGCCACACCCAGAACTACGTGCCCGCCCAGGCCAACGACGGCAACCGCGCCACCTACTGGGAGAGCGTCAACAACGCCCTGCCCCAGTGGCTCCAGGCCGACCTCGGGGCTTCCGTACGGGTGGACCGGGTGGTCCTGAAGCTCCCGGAGACCTGGGGCGCCCGCAGCCAGACCCTGAAGGTGCAGGGCAGCACCAACGGCACCGACTTCACCGACCTCTCCGCCTCGCGGGCGTACGAGTTCGGGAGCACCACCGGCCACCAGGCCTCCGTCACCTTCGACGCCACCACCACCCGCTACGTCCGGGTGACCGTCTCGGCCAACTCCGTCCAGCCCGGGGCCCAGTTCTCCGAGCTGGAGGTGTACGGGCCCGCCACCGGTGACACCACGGCCCCCTCGGCCCCCTCCGGTCTGGTGTACACCGAGCCCGCCACCGGACAGATCCGGCTGGCCTGGCAGGCCGCCACCGACAACGTGGACGTCACCGGCTACGACGTGTACGCCGACAACGTCCTGCGCACCAGCGTCGCCGGTGACGTCACCACCTTCACCGACACCCAGCCGCAGAACGCGACCGTCACCTACTTCGTGCGGGCCCGCGACGCCGCCGGGAACCAGTCGCCCGACAGCAACCGCGTCACCCGCACCGGCGACACCGGGGACACCCAGGCCCCCACCGCGCCCGGAGCGCTCGGCCTGACCGAGCCCGCCGCCGGCCAGATCCGGCTCGCCTGGCAGGCGTCCTCGGACAACGTGGGCGTGACCGGCTACGAGGTCTTCGCCGACAACGTGCTGCGCGCCACCGTGTCCGGCACGACCACCACCTACACCGACACCCAGCCGGCGAGCGCGACCGTCACCTACTTCGTGCGGGCCCGCGACGCCGCCGGGAACCGCTCGGTGGACAGCAACTCCGTCACCCGTAACGGCAGCGGCACGGGCGGATCGAACCTGGCGGTCGGACGGCCGATCAGCGCCTCCTCGGTGATCCACACCTACGCGGCCGAGAACGCCGTGGACAACAGCACCGCCACCTACTGGGAGAGCGGCGGCGGCGCCTACCCGGCCACCCTGACCGTGGGGCTCGGGGCCAACGCCGACGTCAGCCGGGTGGTGCTGCGGCTCAACCCGGACGCGTCCTGGGGGAAGCGGACCCAGAACGTCCAGGTGCTGGGCCGGGCGCAGGACGCCACCGGCTTCACCTCGCTGATCGCGGCCAAGGACTACGTCTTCGACCCGGCCGCCGGGGGCAACGCGGTCACCATCCCGCTGACCGCCCGCGTCGCCGACGTGCAGCTGCGGTTCACCTCCAACACCGGCTCCTCCGGTGGTCAGGTGGCCGAGTTCCAGGTGTTCGGCGTTCCGGCGCCCAACCCGGACTTCGAGGTCACCGCGCTCGGCGCCTCCCCGGCCGCGCCGGTGGAGACCGACACGGTCACCCTGTCGGCGACGGTCCGCAACTCCGGTCCGGTGGCCGCCCCGGCCACCTCGGTTGCCTTCCGGCTCGGCGGCACCAAGGTGGCCACTGCCGCCGTCGGCGCCCTGGCCGCCGGTGCCTCCGCCACCGTCACGGCGCAGGTCGGACCACGGGACGCGGGCAGCTACCCGCTGAGCGCGGTCGTCGACGAGGCGAACGCCGTCATCGAGCAGAACGAGACCAACAACACCTTCACCGGCTCCCCGCTGGTGGTCCGTCCCGTGGACAGCTCCGACCTGATCGCCTCCGCGGTCACCTGGACCCCGGGCTCGCCCTCGGCGGGCCAGAGCACCGCGTTCGCGGTGACCGTGCGGAACCAGGGCACGGTGGCCACCGGCGCCGGCTCCCACGGGATCACCCTGACCCTCCAGGACGCCTCCGGCACGGCCGTCCGCACCCTCACCGGGACCTGGACCGGCTCGCTGGCCCCGGGTGCCTCCACCCAGCCGGTGGTCCTGGGCAACTGGACCGCCGCCAACGGCCGCTACACGGTCCGCACCGTCCTCGCCGACGACTCCGCGGAACTCCCCGTCAAGCGCGGCAACAACACCTCCGTCAAGCCGCTGTTCGTCGGCCGCGGGGCCAACCTGCCCTTCGACACCTACGAGGCCGAGGACGGCACCCTGGGCGGGGGCGCCGACGTCGCCGGCCCCAACCGCACCATCGGTGACATCGCGGGCGAGGCCTCCGGCCGCAAGGCCGTCAGCCTCGACGCCACCGGCGAGTACGTCGAGTTCACCACCCGGGCCGCCACCAACACCCTGGTGACCCGCTTCTCCATCCCGGACGCCCCGGGCGGCGGCGGCATCGACGCCACCCTCAACGTCTACGTGAACGGCACCTTCAAGAAGACCCTGCCGCTCACCTCCAAGTACGCCTGGCTGTACGGGGCCGAGGCCGCACCCGGCAACTCCCCGGGCTCCGGGGCGCCCCGGCACATCTACGACGAGGCGAACCTGATGCTCGGCGAGACCGTCCCCGCGGGCAGCCGGATCCGGCTCCAGAAGGACACCGCCAACACCTCGCGGTACGCCATCGACTTCGTCAGCCTGGAGCAGGTGGCGGCGCTGCCCAACCCGGACCCCGCGGCGTACACCGTGCCCGCCGGGTTCACCCACCAGGACGTGCAGAACGCCCTGGACAAGGTGCGGATGGACACCACCGGCAAGCTGACCGGCGTCTACCTGCCGCCGGGCGACTACGAGACCGCGAGCAAGTTCCAGGTGTACGGCAAGGCCGTGCAGGTGGCCGGCGCCGGACCGTGGTTCACCCGCTTCCACGCCCCCGCCTCGCAGGACAACACCGACGTGGGCTTCCGGGCCGAGGGCACCGCGAAGGGCTCCGCCTTCTCCGGCTTCGCCTACTTCGGCAACTACACCTCCCGGATCGACGGCCCCGGCAAGGTCTTCGACTTCTCGAACGTCTCCGACATCGTCATCGACAACATCTGGAACGAGCACATGGTGTGCCTCTACTGGGGCGCCAACACCGACCGGATCACGATCAAGAACTCCCGGATCCGGAACATGTTCGCCGACGGCATCAACATGACCAACGGCAGCACAGGCAACCTCGTGACCAACAACGAGGCGCGGGCCACCGGCGACGACAGCTTCGCGCTGTTCTCCGCGATCGACGCGGGCGGGGCCGACATGAAGGACAACGTCTACGAGAACCTGACCAGCCTGCTGACCTGGCGGGCCGCGGGCGTGGCCGTCTACGGCGGCTACAACAACACCTTCCGCAACATCCACATCGCCGACACCCTGGTCTACTCGGGCATCACCATCAGCTCGTTGGACTTCGGCTACCCCATGAACGGCTTCGGCACCGACCCGACCACCTTCGAGAACATCTCGATCGTCCGGGCCGGCGGCCACTTCTGGGGGAACCAGACCTTCCCCGGCATCTGGCTCTTCTCCGCCTCGAAGGTCTTCCAGGGCATCCGCATCAACAACGTGGACATCGTCGATCCCACCTACAGCGGGATCATGTTCCAGACCCAGTACATCGGCGGTCAGCCGGTGAACCCGATCAAGGACACCGTGCTCCGGGACATCACCATCACCGGGGCCCGCAAGAGCGGCGACGCCTTCGAGGCCAAGTCCGGCTTCGGGCTCTGGGCCAACGAGATGCCCGAGGCGGGACAGGGCCCGGCGGTCGGTGAGGTGACCTTCCACAACCTCCGCTTCGCCGACAACGCCCAGGACGTCCGCAACACCACCAGCACCTTCCGCATCAACCAGCTCCCGTAGGGCCCCGTGCCCACACGACCGGCGCGGGCGACACGCGCCGCCCGCGCCGGTCGTGCGCCCGCCCATCACCTCCCCTGACCTCCCATGACGCCCCATGACGCCTGACGAAAGGACCGCCGTGCCCGCTTCCGACCGGTGGCGCTCGGCCGCCGTCTACCAGGTGTACGTCCGCAGCTTCGCCGACGGTGACGGGGACGGCACCGGAGACCTCGCGGGGGTCCGCGCCCGACTGCCCTACCTGGTCGACCTCGGCGTGGACGCGCTCTGCCTCACCCCCGCGTACGCCTCGCCCTTCCCCGACGACGACCCCGCCGGCCCCCGCACCGACGAGCTCCGCACCCCCGACCCGCGCACCGTCGACCCCGCCCTCGGCACCCTCGCCGAGGTCGAGAAGCTCATCGTCGAGGCCCGGGACGCGGGCCTGCGCACCCTCGTGGCCGGCGCGCCGGACCCCACCGCCCTCGCCTTCCTCTCCTGCCCCTGGGAAGCGGACCGGCTGCGGAGCGCCATCGACGACGCCCTCGCCGCACACGCCCCGATCGACGCCCCCGCCACCTGGGTGCTGGCCACCCACGAGGTCACCCGCACCGTCACCCGCTACGGCCGGGCCGACACCGCCTTCGACCCCGCCACCGAGACCTTCGGCACCCCCACCGACCTCTCCCGCGGCACCCGCCGGGCCCGCGCCGCCGCCCTCCTCACCCTCGCCCTCCCCGGCTCCGTGCACCTCTACCAGGGCGAGGAGCTGGGCCTTCCGGAGGCCGAGGTCCCGCGCGACCGGATCCGGGACCCGGCACACCTCCGCTCCGGCGGCCGCGCCCCGGGCCGGGACGGCTGCCGGGTGCCGCTCCCGTGGAGCGCCGAGCCCTGGCGCGACCCGTGGCTCCCGCAGCCCGCGGGCTGGGACCGGTACGCCGCCGACCGGCAGGCCCTCGACCCCGGCTCCGTGCTCAGCCTCTACCGCGAGGCCCTGCGGCTGCGCCGGGCTTCCGGGGCCTTCGGCGGCGGGGGCGCGGCATGGCTGCCCGCCCCCGCCGGAGTCCTCGCCTTCCGGCGCCCCGACGGCCTGGTCTGCGCCGTCAACCTGGGCTGGCGGCCCGTTCCGCCGCCGGCCCACACCCGACTCCTGCTCAGCAGCGGTCCCCTGGCCGGGGACGGCCTGCTGCCGCAGGACACGGCGGTCTGGCTGCGGACCTGAACCCGCGGCCGGACCGCCGCCCCGGGACCCGTCGTCCCGGCCGCCCCGGGGACGGGCGCGCCGGCGGCGGCGGGCCCGGGGCACCCCCGGGCCCGCGCCCGCCGGTCTCCCGCGCGCCCCGACGGTCGCCCCCGGCGCCGGGAAGGCGGGCGCGCGACTACGATCGGACGGCGTGACCAGCAGGCAGCCCCTCCCCGTCGTCGTCCTGTCCGGATTCCTCGGATCCGGCAAGACCACCCTCCTCAACCACCTGTTGCGCAACGCCGGGGGCACCCGGATCGGCGTGGTGGTCAACGATTTCGGGTCCATCGAGATCGACGCGATGAAGGTGGCGGGACAGGTCGGGGACGCCATGGTCTCCCTCGGCAACGGCTGTCTGTGCTGCGCCGTCGACGGCAGCGAGCTCGACGCCTACCTGGAGAAGCTGTCCCGGCCCGAGCACCGCATCGACGTGATCGTCATCGAGGCGAGCGGCCTGGCCGAGCCCCAGGAGATGATCCGGATGCTCGTCGCCAACGAGAATCCGGCCGTCCGCTACGGCGGGCTGCTCCAGGTGGTCGACGCGGCCGAGTTCGAGGCCACCCGCGCCCGGCACCCCGCCACCGACCGGCACCTCGCCCTCGCCGACCTGATCGTCCTCAACAAGACCGACCGGGTGGGGGAGGGGGAGGCCGACCGCATCGAGGGCCGGCTCGCCGAGCTGGCCCCGGGCATCCCGGTGGCCCGCACCGCGAACGGCCGCCTCGCCCCGGAGCTCCTCTTCGACCGACGCCCCCGCACCGAGGCCCGGGGCCAGCTCTCCTTCGAGGACCTGCTGGCGGAGGCCGAGGACGCCGACGCGGCCGGCGGGGCCGCGCACGACGGGGAGCCGGCCGGTGGACCGACCGGCCCCTGCCCGGCGGGCTGCGGGCACACCGACCACCCGCACCACCCCGACCACCTGCACGGCGGGTACGAGACGGTCGCCTTCGAATCCGAGGAACCCCTGGACCCGCGCGCCCTGATCGCCTTCCTGGACGCCCGCCCACCCGGCCTCTACCGGATCAAGGGCTGGGTCCACTTCGGCGTCCCCGGCCACCGCGAGCGGTACGAGATCCACGCCGTGGGCCGCTACCTCGCCTTCGCCCCGCAGCCGTGGGAGCGCGGGGAGCCGCGCCGGACCCGCCTCGTGCTCATCGGGACCGGGATCGACGGGCCCGCCCTCTCCGCCGCGCTCGGCGCCTGCCGGAACCCGGACCCGGCCGGCACCGAACCGGCCGCCATGTGGGGCGTGCTGCGCTACGTCCCCCGTGCCCCGGACGGGCCGGCGCCCGAGGGGGACGAGGACCCGTACCAGGACCCCGACCGGGACCCCGGTCAGGATCCGGACGGGCATCCGGACCCGTACGGGGAGCCGGAAGAGGACTGAGCACGCGGCGGACCCGCGAGGGTCACTCCACGTCCACCCCGAAGTCCCGCAGCAGTTCGGCCAGGCCGCCGCGGTAGCCGCGGCCCCCGATGACGAAGTCCCAGTCGCCGTTCGGGCGGCGTCGGAAGGAGCCCAGGACCAGGGCCGTCTCCCCGGGCCGGCCGTCCGAGACCTCCAGCTCGCCCAGCTCGGCCCCGGCCCCGTCGCGCAGCCGGATCCTCGCCCGGGTGAATCCAGCGAGGTCCGACCGCGGACCGGCCTCCTCGTCCACGGCCGCCACCAGCACCAGCCGGTCCGCGGCCGCCGGCAGCGCCTCGAAGGCCACTTCCAACGCGGCCCGGTCGGGTGCCGGATGGGGGCGGGTCCGCACCGAACCGTCCGGGGTCCGCGGATTGTTGAAGAACACGAAGTGCTCCTCGCTCAGCACCCGCCCGCCCGTGCACACAAGCGCGCACACGTCCAGGGCCACCGAACCGGCCCAGGACATCCCCAGCACGTTGTACTCGGCGGCGGGCCCGGTGGTAGCGGGTGCGGGCGCGGCCCCGCCGGATCGGCGCGGCGCGGGCACGGTGCCGTCACCGAGCCGGCCGCGCAACCCGTGCCGGTGGAGCAGGTCGACCAGCTCGGGCCCGGAGACCAGCTCCAGCGGCTTGCCCTCGGCGAAGGCCCGCGAGCCGGGACCGAAACCGGAGGTCGTCACCAGCACGCCCTTGTTCGCCCCGGCGTCCTGCACCGTGCCGTACAGGTCCCGCACCGCGGTCGGCGGCACGGTGTTGCGGTACCGCTTGACCTGCACCACGATCCGCCCGCCCCGGATCGGAGCCGGGTCCACCGCCTCCACGTCCACCCCGCCGTCGTTCGACCGCTGCGTGGTCACCGCCTCCATGCCCATGGCCCGGAACAGCTCCGCCACCAGGTGCTCGAAGGCGATCGGGTCCATCGCCAGCAGATCGGGGCCCTCCGCCCCGCCGTCCACCGGCACCGGGACGGCCGCGGCCGCCGCCCCACCGGAGTGCACGGGACCCTGCTCCGGCCGCACCGCCGTCCGCAGGTCCGGCCGGGCCGACAGCCGTCCCCCCAACCCCTCCACCAGGCAGTCCACCGGGCTGACCTGCTCCAGGTGCAGCCGGGCGAAGGCGCTCCGCGCCACCCGCACCGAGGCCAGGACGATCCGGCCGGGCCGGCCCGTCACCGGATCGTGCTCGTCCACGAAGCCGTTGACCGCCACCGAGTCCACCACCCCGGACTCGTCCGCGGCGAACAGCTCGCGCAGCACCAACAGCAGGCACTGGGCGATCAGCTCCCGGTACAGGCCCCGGCGCTGGGTGACGGGCCGGGGGGTCTCCTTGTCCTGGTCGGTGCTCGGCAGGTAGCGCACCGACCGGACGGCGGGCACTTCCTCCCAGCCCGGCAACTCCCAGTCCACCACCAGCTGCCGGGACACCGGGTCGAAGACCGCCGACGGCTCGCGCGGCCACTCCTGGGGCCAGACCGAGGACGCGTACAGGGCGGCGGAGAAGTACTCGACCACGGCCTCCGGGTCCCCGGCCCGCAGGGCCGCGGCCAACTCCTCCAGACCGTCGTTGTGCCGGGCCACCTCGGCCGACTGCTCGGCCGCCCGCCGGTCGTACCGCTCGCGGTGCTCGGCCAGTCGGCGCCGCCGCTCCTGCTCGGCCGCCTGGGCGGCCTGCCACGCCTGCGTGTACCGGGCGTGCGCCTCCTGCTCGGCGACCCGCCGGTTGCCGCCCTGCCCCCAGGCCGTCCGCACCGGGAACTGGTCCAGTCGCGGCATGGGCACCGGCACGGCCAGGTCGTCCGGCGTCACGAAGGGTTCCACCCGCGCGGTCCGCCCCAGGGCCGCCGCGCGGAAGCCCGGGGCCCGACAGCCGGCCGCCAGCAGTCCCTGGAGGGCGGCGACCCGCGCCTCCCACTCCTCCGTGCGCCGCTGCGCCTCCGCCTCGCGGTACCGGCGGTAGGCGACCTGCTGCTCGCGGCGGCCGCGGGCCGCCTCGCGCTCCTCGGCGCGGCGTCGGCGCTCGGCCTCCCGCTGTTCGACCAGCCGGGCCCGCTCCCGCTGACGCTGGGCCTCCGCCCAGGTCCCGATCAACCCGCTCGACCGACGGCTCATCGGCTCTCGTCTCCCCCCACCAGCGGCAACGGGAAAACCCTAATGGCGGAAGCGGCGCGGTTTCACCCGCTTCCGGCGCAATGCGCCGCACCCGGCGGGACGGACCCCACCGGACCGCGCCCCGGAGCCCCCGCCGGTCACTTCCTCGACGCCCGTGCCGTCCGGGCCGCGCAGGGCGGCCCGGACGGCGGGGGATCACAGGGCGGGGCCCGCCAGCGCGGCGACCGCCGCCGTCAGGGCCGTGCCCGAGCCGTCCCGGCGCGGATCCGGCTCCGGCAGCTGCGCCGGGGAGCCGTTGGCCGTGGCGGCCGCCGCCGGGGCGGCACCCGCCCAGGCCAGCGTCAACAGCTCCTCGCCCTTGAGGAAGCGCTGGCAGCGCACCCCGCCGGTGGCCCGCCCCTTGCGCGGATACTGGTCGAACGGGGTCAACTTGGCCGTGGCCATCGACCCGTCCAGGGTGCCCTGCGCACCGGCCACGGTGAAGACCACCGCGTCCCGGGCCGGGTCCACCGCCGAGAAGTGGATCACCTTGGCGCCCTGGGTGAGCTTGATGCCCGCCATGCCGCCCGCGGGCCGTCCCTGCGGCCGGACCTGGCCCGCCGGGTACCGCAGCAGCTGGGCGTCGTCGGTGATGAAGACCAGGTCCTCCTCGCCGGTGCGCAACTCCACCGCGCCGACGATCCGGTCGCCCTCCTTGAGGGTGATGACCTCCAGCTCCTCCTTGTTGGCCGGATAGTCCGGCACCACCCGCTTGACCACGCCCTGTTCGGTGCCGAGGGCCAGGCCCACCGAGGACTCGTCCAGGGACAGCAGGCACACCACCGACTCGTCGGCCTCCAGCCCGGTCAGGAACTCGCCCACCGGGGCCCCGCCCGCGAGGTTCGGCGCGGCGGCCGTACCCGGCAGCTGCGGCAGGTCGATCACCGAGAGCCGCAGCAGGCGGCCCTGCGAGGTCACCGCGCCGACCTCGGCCCGCGCGGTCGCCGCGACCGTGGACACGATCACGTCGTGCTTGGCCCGGCCGCCCGCGGCGGTCTCCGGCAGCGGTCCGGCGCCCGCCGTGCGGGCCAGCAGGCCCGTGGAGGACAGCAGCACCCGGCAGGGGTCGTCCGCGACCTCCAGCGGCACCGCGGCCGCCGGGGTGCCCGCCGACTCCAGCAGCACCGTGCGGCGCTCGGTTCCGAACTTCTTCGCGACCGCGGCCAGTTCCCCGGAGACCAGCTTGCGCAGCTCGGCGTCCGACTCCAGGATCTCCGTCAGCTGCGCGATCTCTGTGTTCAGCCGGTCCCGCTCGGACTCCAGCTCCAGCCGGTCGAAGCGGGTGAGCCGGCGCAGCGGGGTGTCCAGGATGTACTGGGTCTGGACCTCGCTCAGGGAGAAGTGCTCGATGAGCCGCTCCTTGGCCTGGGCGGAGTTCTCGCTGGAGCGGATCAGCCGGATGACCTCGTCGATGTCGAGGAGCGCCACGAGCAGGCCCTCGACCAGGTGCAGCCGGTCCCGACGCTTGGTGCGGCGGAACTCGCTGCGGCGCCGCACGACCTCGAAGCGGTGGTCGAGGTAGACCTCCAGCAGCTCCTTCAGACCCAGGGTCAGGGGCTGTCCGTCGACCAGGGCGACGTTGTTGATGCCGAAGGACTCCTCCATCGGCGTCAGCTTGTACAGCTGCTCCAGTACCGCTTCCGGGTGGAAACCGTTCTTGACCTCGATGACCAGCCGGAGACCGTGCGAGCGGTCCGTGAGGTCCTTCACGTCGGCGATGCCCTGGAGCTTCTTGGAGCCGACCAGGTCCTTGATCTTCGCGATGACCTTCTCGGGGCCGACCGTGAAGGGCAGTTCGGTCACCACCAGGCCCTTGCGGCGCGGGGTCACGTTCTCGACGGTCACCGTGGCCCGGATCCGGAAGGTGCCGCGACCGGTCTCGTAGGCGTCCTTGATGCCCTGGAGGCCGGTGATCCGGCCGCCCGTGGGCAGGTCGGGACCCGGCACGAAGCGCATCAGCGCCTCCAGGTCCGCCCCGGGGTACCGGATCAGGTGCCGGGCCGCGGCGATGACCTCGCCCAGGTTGTGCGGGGGCATGTTGGTGGCCATGCCCACCGCGATGCCGGATGCGCCGTTGACGAGCAGGTTCGGGTAGGCGGCCGGCAGGGCCACCGGCTCCCGCTCCTGGCCGTCGTAATTGGGGGTGAAGTCGACGGTGTCCTCGTCGATGGACTCCGTCATCAGCGAGGTGGCGTCGGCCATCCGGCACTCGGTGTACCGCATCGCGGCCGGCGGGTCGTCGTTGCCGAGGGAACCGAAGTTGCCGTGCCCGTCCACCAGCGGCAGCCGCATGGAGAACGGCTGGGCCATGCGCACCAGCGCGTCGTAGATGGAGGCGTCACCGTGCGGGTGCAGCTTGCCCATCACCTCGCCGACCACGCGGGCGCACTTGACGTACCCGCGGTCGGGGCGCAGGCCCATCTCGTTCATCTGGTAGACGATGCGTCGGTGGACCGGCTTCATGCCGTCCCGCGCGTCGGGCAGGGCCCGCGAGTAGATCACGGAGTACGCGTACTCGAGGAAGGAGCCCTGCATTTCGTCGACGACGTCGATGTCGAGGATCCGCTCCTCGAAATCCTCCGGCGGCGGGGTCTTCGTGCTGCGGCGGGCCATCGCTGCTGCGGCTCCTTACGGTGTGGCTCTGTGACGCGGTCCATTGTGGACCGCCGCTCTGACAAGTCCGACCCCGACCCGGGGGCACCGGGAACTTCTCCGGGTGTCGGCGCGCTTGCATACAGTGGCAGGGCTGAACGGAAAACCCTGTATCGCGATCGAAGGGACGACATGCCCATGGGTCACACGGCCACAGCTCAGGACGCCTCGGGCGGCCTGTCGGCTACCGAGCACCGCCTGGCCAACGGCCTGCGCGTGGTGCTCTCCGAGGACCACCTGACCCCGGTCGCCGCGGTGTGCCTCTGGTACGACGTGGGTTCGCGCCACGAGGTCAAGGGGCGTACGGGACTGGCTCACCTCTTCGAGCACCTGATGTTCCAGGGCTCGGCGAGCGTACCCGGGAACGGCCACTTCGAGCTGGTCCAGGGGGCGGGCGGTTCCCTCAACGGCACCACCAGCTTCGAGCGGACCAACTACTTCGAGACCATGCCGGCCCACCAGCTGGAGCTCGCGCTCTGGCTGGAGGCGGACCGGATGGGCTCGTTGCTGTCGGCCCTCGACGAGGAGTCGATGGAGAACCAGCGCGACGTGGTCAAGAACGAGCGCCGCCAGCGCTACGACAACGTGCCCTACGGCACGGCCTTCGAGCGGCTGACCGCCCTGGCCTACCCCGAGGGCCACCCGTACCACCACACGCCCATCGGCTCGATGGCGGATCTGGACGCCGCCTCCCTGGAGGACGCGCGGGCCTTCTTCCGCACGTACTACGCCCCGAACAACGCCGTGCTCTCGGTGGTCGGCGACATCGACCCCGAGCAGACCCTGGCGTGGGTCGAGAAGTACTTCGGTTCCATCCCCTCGCACGACGGCAAACTGCCGCCCCGGGACGGCAGCCTGCCCGAGATCATGGGCGGGCAGCTCCGCGAGGAGATCACCGAGGAGGTGCCGGCCCGCGCCCTGATGGCCGCCTACCGCCTGCCGCACGACGGCACCCGCGAGGCCGACGCCGCCGACCTGGCGCTGACGGTCCTCGGCGGCGGCGAGTCCTCCCGCCTGCACAACCGCCTGGTCCGCCGCGACCAGACGGCCGTGGCCGCCGGGTTCGGGCTGCTGCGCCTGGCGGGCGCCCCCTCGCTGGGCTGGCTGGACGTCAAGACCTCCGGAGGTGTGGAGGTCCCGCGCATCGAGGCCGCCGTGGACGAGGAGCTGGCCCGCTTCGCTGCCGAGGGCCCCACCGCCGAGGAGATGGAGCGGGCCCAGGCCCAGCTGGAGCGCGAATGGCTGGACCGGCTCGGCACCGTCGCGGGCCGCGCCGACGAGCTGTGCCGCTTCGCCGTCCTTTTCGGGGACCCGCAGTTGGCGCTGACGGCCGTCGACCGCGTCCTCGACATCACCGCCGAGGAGGTGCAGGCCGTGGCCGCGGCCCGACTGCGCCCCGACAACCGCGCCGTGCTGGTCTACGAGCCGCTCGCCCCGGAGGCGGAGGCCGAGGAACCGGCCGGAGAGTCAGCCGAGAACACCGACACCGAGAAGGCTGCCCAGTGAGCGACGCGACCGGGTCCACGATGACCTTCCACCCGCAGCCCGCGGCCGGCGAGGCCAAGCCCTGGGCCTTCCCCGCCCCCGAGCGCGCCACCCTGGCCAACGGCCTGACGGTGCTGCGCTGCCACCGCCCCGGCCAGCAGGTCGTGGCGGTCGAGGTGATCCTCGACGCCCCGCTCGACGCCGAGCCCGAGGGCCTGGACGGCGTGGCGGCCATCATGGCCCGCGCCCTGTCCGAGGGCACCGACAAGCACTCCGCGGAGGAGTTCGCGGCGGAGCTGGAGAAGTGCGGGGCCACCCTCGACGCGCACGCCGACCACCCGGGCGTGCGGGTCTCCCTGGAGGTGCCGGTCTCGCGCCTGCACAAGGCGGTCGGGCTGCTCGCGGAGGCCCTGCGCGCCCCCGCCTTCGCCGACGCCGAGGTGGACCGGCTGGTCCGCAACCGCCTCGACGAGATCCCGCACGAGCAGGCCAACCCCCAGCGCCGGGCCGCCAAGCAGCTGTCCAAGGAGCTGTTCCCGGCCGCGCTGCGGATGTCCCGGCCGCGGCTGGGCACCGAGGAGACGGTCGCCCGGATCGACGCGGCCGCGGTCCGCGCCTTCTACGAGGCCCACGTCCGCCCGGCGACGGCCACCGCGGTCGTGGTCGGCGACCTCTCCGGCACCGACCTCGACGAGGTCCTCGCCGACACCCTGGGCGCCTGGACGGGCGGCACCGCCGAGCCGCGCCCCGTGCCGCCGGTCACGGCCGACGACACCGGCCGGGTGGTCATCGTGGACCGCCCCGGCGCGGTCCAGACCCAGCTCCTCATCGGGCGGGTCGGTTCGGACCGGCACGACCGCGTGTGGCCCGCGCAGGTCCTCGGCACCTACTGCCTCGGCGGCACCCTGACCTCCCGTCTGGACAAGGTGCTGCGCGAGGAGAAGGGCTACACCTACGGGGTGCGGGCCTTCGGCCAGGTGATGCGCTCCACCGCGGCGGGCACCGGCGCCTCCATGCTGGCCATCAGCGGCTCGGTGGACACCCCCAACACCGGCCCGGCCCTGGCGGACCTGTGGCAGGTGCTGCGGACCCTCGCCGAGGGCGGGTTGACCGACGCCGAGCGGGACGTCGCCGTGCAGAACCTGGTCGGCGTGGCCCCGCTGAAGTTCGAGACGGCGGCGGCGGTCGCGGGCACCCTGGCCGACCAGGTCGAGCAGGAACTGCCCGACGACTACCAGGCGCAGCTGTACGCCCGCCTGGCCGCCACCGGCACGGTGGAGGCCACCTCGGCCGTGGTGAGCGCCTTCCCGGTGGACCGGCTGGTCACGGTGCTCGTCGGCGACGCCGCGCAGATCGCGGAGCCGGTGCGGGCGCTGGGCATCGGAGAGGTCACGGTCGTCGCCAACTGACGGGGCGGCAGCCGGGCGCGAGCCCGGGAAACGGGGAGGGCCCCGGCGGAATGTCCGCCGGGGCCCTCCCCGTCTTCAATGTCCGTTTATGTGAGGACTCTGACCTTCTGTGAAGTGGTGTACGCCACAAAAGCGCGCACCTGTTTGGTGATCGGATGATGATCCGCCTAGCGTCATCCCAGTTGTCCGTCAGCGTGTCAGCCGCACCCGCGGCACCGGGCAACGATCGCCGAGTCCCCGTCAGGCGCGAGCCTGGGGAGCCGGGGACCCACATCAGTCCCTGGGGTGAATCGGACCGCCTCGTGAGGGGCGATCCGTAGGAGACCTTCCTGCTCCGAACCCGTCAGCTAACCCGGTAGGCGAGAAGGAAGGAAAGGATCAGCCTTTTCATGGCCTTTGGCAGTCGCCCCACCGGCAAGCACCGTGGTTCCAGCCGCCTGAGCCGCAAGACCGCCGGTATAGCCGGGGTCACCGCCCTCGCCGCCACCGGTGTGGTCGGCTCCCTGGCCGGTCCCGCCTTCGCCGCCGACGCGGCCGACTCCTCGAAGTTCGAGGACACCGGCCTGAACGCGGTCGTCGTCGCCGAGGACACCGCGAGCCAGATCGAGACCCAGGCCACCGCCCAGGCCCAGGCCGCCGAGATCGCCGCCGCCAAGGCCCAGGCCGAGGCCGAGGCCAAGCAGCGCGCCGCCGAGGCCCGCGCCAAGGCCGAGGCCAAGGCGAAGGCCGAGCGGGAGGCCAAGGAGCGCGCCGAGCGCGAGGCCGAGCGCAAGCGCCTGCTGCAGTTCGTCTCCCCGCTGGAGGGCTCCTACGTGAGCACCCAGTACAAGGCGGGCGGCGGCATGTGGTCCTCCGGCAGCCACACCGGCATCGACATGCACGCCGACGAGGGCACCTCCGTGCGCGCCGTCGGCATGGGCACCGTGGTCGAGGCCGGCTGGGGCGGCGCCTACGGCAACAACGTGGTCATCAAGCACCACGACGGCAGCTTCACCCAGTACGGCCACATGCTCTCGCTGAACGTCGTGGTCGGCCAGCAGGTCACCCCGGGCCAGCAGATCGGCCTGTCGGGCTCGACGGGCAACTCCAGCGGCCCGCACCTGCACTTCGAGGCCCGCACCGGCGCCGACTACGGCTCCGACATCAACCCCGTCTCGTACCTGCGCGCCCACGGCGTCTCCATCTGACCCGTCCCCGCGCACGAAGACCTCCCGAAGGCCCCGGCTCACCGAGCCGGGGCCTTCGGCGTACCCGGGGGAGCCCCGCCCGCGCACGGGCCGGTGCGCGCCCGCTCCGCGCCCGGAACGCGCGCCCGGCGGCTCCCCGCCCACCGAATCGACCCGGCGGCCTTGACCGGCCCTTTTCCGGTGCCCTTCGAAAAATCCGCAATATTGCAATAGAGTCGCGGGAACGGTGCCGCAATGGGGGATTCATCGGAGGTCCGGCTTTGCGTATTCCAGCGCACGCGGTCTGCACGGCCATTCGCGAGGACATCGTCTCGGGTGTCTTCGCGCCGGGCAGCCGGCTGACCGAGGAACTGCTCGCCCGCCGCTACGGGGTCTCCCGGGTCCCCGTCCGCGAGGCCCTGCGCACGCTGGAGTCGGAGGGCTTCGTCACCACGCGGCGGCACGCGGGTGCCTGCGTGGCCGAGCCCACCGAGCGCGAGGCCGCCGACCTCCTGGAGGTCCGCGCCCTCCTGGAGCCCCTGGGGGCCGCCCGGGCCGCCCAGCGGCGCACCGACGCCCACCTGAAGGTGCTGCGGGGGCTGGTGCGCCTGGGGCAGGAGCGGGCCCGGCAGGGCCGCGGGGAGGATCTGCGGTCCCTCGGGGCCTGGTTCCACGAGACCCTGGCCCAGGCGGCCGGCAGCCCCGGCCTGACGGCCATGCTGACCCAGGTCCGCCACAAGATCGCCTGGATGTACGAGGTGCGGGCCCCCTCCCGGCCCGTGGAGTCCTGGGCCGAACACGGCGCGATCGTGGACGCGGTGGCCCGCGGCGACGCCGTCCGGGCCCGCACCGTGGCCTCCCTGCACATGGACCGGGTCGCCGCCGCGCACCGGCTCCGCCGCCCGGACGCGGTGAGGAATCCGCAACCTCCCGTCAACATTCCGAGCGGCGGGCATTAACACGACGGGGATAGAAATGAGGGCGCCGGTGGCATGCGGGAATCGCCGGGCAGAAGGTCGGTGATCGACCGCGCCCGCTATTCTTTCGCGGCGCTTTCTTTTCCGTGCTCCGGGCCTTTTTCGTGCTCCGGGCCTTTTCGGTCGGTCGGGCCGCGCCCGTTCGTCCGGTCCCGGGAATTCCGTCGGGAATTCCCGTGGGCCGGGGTCGCGCCCCGTTCCGGGCCCGGACGTGAAACGGCGAGGCCGCGGCTCCCACGGGGGAGCCGCGGCCTCGCCGCGAACCAGGGGCCGATCCTTCGGATCAGACGGTCTCGGGGAGCTCTTCCAGGCCCTCCGCGACCAGCTTCGCCAGGCGGTCCAGCGCGACCTCCGCGCCCTCGGCCTCGGAGGCGAGCACGATCTCCTCGCCACCCTGGGCGCCCAGGCCCAGGACCGCGAGCATCGAACCGGCGTTGACCGGGTCGCCGCTGGCCTTCGCGATGGTCACCGGGATCCCGGCGGCCGTCGTCGCACGGACGAAGATCGAGGCGGGACGAGCGTGCAGGCCCTCGGCCCAGCCGACGTTGACGCGGCGCTCTGCCATGGTGATGCCCTTCAGGTGTCTCACGGTTGTCTAGACCAGTCTCTCACGGCTCGCAGAATGGTCGCACCGACCTTCGGCCCCAAAGGACCGGTCGTTCGGCCTTCACAGCTTGCACCGTTCCGTCACTGTTTGTCCGACGCGCCGCGCGCGGCCTGCCCGTAGGCTTGGGCCATGCCGACGGCCCCCGATCCCACGTACCCGGCCCACTGGGAAGCCGACGTGGTGCTGCGCGACGGCGGCACCGCCCGGATCAGGCCCATCACCCCCGAGGACGCGGGGCGGCTGGTCAGCTTCTACGAGCAGGTCTCGGACGAGTCGAAGTACTACCGCTTCTTCGCCCCGTACCCGCGCCTGTCGGACCGGGACGTCCACCGGTTCACCCATCACGACTACGTGGACCGGGTGGGCCTCGCCGCCACCGTGGGCGGGGAGTTCATCGCCACCGTCCGCTACGACCGGATCGGCCCCGACGGCCGCCCCGCCTCCGCCCCCGCCGACGAGGCCGAGGTCGCCTTCCTCGTCCAGGACGCCCACCAGGGCCGCGGGGTGGCCTCCGCCCTGCTGGAGCACATCGGCTCGGTGGCCCGGGAGCGCGGAGTCCGCCGCTTCGCCGCCGAGGTACTGCCGGCCAACAGCAAGATGATCAAAGTGTTCACGGACGCCGGGTACCAGCAGAAGCGCAGCTTCGAGGACGGCTCGGTCCACCTCGACCTCGACCTCGAACCGACCGCCGAGAGCCTGGCCGTCCAGCGGGCCCGGGAGCAGCGCGCCGAGGCCCGCTCGGTGCAGCGCCTCCTCGCCCCCCGCTCGGTGGCCGTGGTCGGGGTCAGTCGCTCCGGCGGCGGGGTGGGCGCCGCCGCCCTCCGCAACCTCCTCGGCTCCGGCTTCCCGGGCCCCGTGTACGCCGTCAACCACGCCCTCGCCGAGGACGGCGCCACCCTGGACGGGGTCCCCGCCCACCGCACCCTCGCCGGGATCGGCACCCCGGTGGACCTGGCCGTGGTGGCCGTCCCCGCCGACCGGGTCCCCGACGTGGTCCGCGACTGCGGGGAACACGGGGTCCAGGGCCTCGTCGTGCTGTCCGCCGGCTACGGCGAGACCGGCCCGCAGGGCCTGGCCCGGCAGCGGGAACTCGTCCGCCAGGCCCGCTCCTACGGCATGCGGATCGTCGGTCCCAACGCCTTCGGCGTCATCAACACCGCCACCTCCCTCAACGCCTCCCTCGCCCCCGGCTCCCCGGAAGCCGGCCGGATCGGCCTGTTCACCCAGTCCGGGGCCATCGGCATCGCCCTGCTCGCCGGCCTGGTCCGGCGCGGCGCCGGACTGTCCTCCTTCATCTCGGCGGGCAACCGCGCCGACGTGTCCGGCAACGACTTCCTCCAGTACTGGTACGACGACCCGGCCACCGACGTCGCCCTGCTCTACCTGGAGACCCTCGGCAACCCGCGCAAGTTCACCCGGCTCGCCCGCCGCACCGCCGCCGTGAAGCCGGTGGTCGTGGCCAAGGGCGGCCGGCACAGCGGGGTCAGCCCCGCCGGGCACGCCGTCCCCGAGACCCGCCTCCCCGACGCCACCGTCTCCGCCCTGCTCCGCCAGGCCGGGGTGATCCGCGTGGACACCGTCACCGAACTCGTCGACGCCGGGCTCCTGCTCGCCGGACAGCCGCTGCCCACCGGCCCGCACGTGGCCGTCCTCGGCAACTCCGAGTCCCTGGGCCTGCTCACCTACGACGCCTGCCTCACCGAAGGACTCCGCCCCAGCCCGCCCCTGGACCTCACCACCGCCGCCGGTCCCGCCGACTTCCACGCCGCCCTCACGGCGGCCCTCGCCGACCCCGCCCACGACGCCGTGATCGTCACCGCCATCCCCTCGGTGGGGGAGAGCACCCTCGCCGAAGGACTGGCCGAGGCCCTGCGGACCGCCGCGGCCGAGGTCCCCGGCAAACCGGTGGCCGTGGTCCAGGTGGAACTCGGCGAGCTCGCCGAGGCCCTCAACGCCGCCTCCGCCTCCCGCACGGGCGGGACCCCCGCCCCGCCGCCCCCGGCCCCAGCCCCGTCCGCCCCCGCGCCCGGCGCCGAGCCCCCCGCCCCGCGGCCGCCGGCCGCGACCGGAACCGGCCCCGCCGAAGCCGGGGCGGCCCTCGACACCGACGCCCGCCCCGGCACCATCCCCGCCTACCCCTCCGCCGAACGGGCCGTGCGGGCCCTCGCCGAAGCCGTCCGCTACGCCCAGTGGCGCCGCCAGAACGCCGACCCCGGCCTGGTGCCGGAATTTGAGGACATCGACACCGCGGGCGCCGCCGCCCGGCTCGACACCCTCCTCGCGGGCGTCCCCGCCGACGCCGTGATCACCCTCACCCCGGACGAGGCCCACGGCCTCCTCGCCCGCTACGGCATCACCGTCCGCCCCACCCTGCCCGCCCCCGACGCCGAAGCCGCCGTCACCGCCGCCGCCCGCCTCGGCTACCCCGTCGCCCTCAAGACCACCGCCCCCCACCTGCGCCACCGCGCCGACCTCGGCGGGGTCCGCCTCGACCTCGGCGACCAGGAGGACCTGCGCCGCGCCTACCGCGAGCTCACCACCGGCCTTGGCAGCCCCGCCGAGCTCCAGCCCGTGGTGCAGTCGATGGTGCGCCGCGGGGTGGACACCGTGGTCCGCTCCGTGATCGACCCGGCCGCCGGCGCCGTGCTCTCCTTCGGCCTCGCCGGGGTCGCCTCCGAACTGCTCGGCGACACCGCCCACCGCCTGGTCCCCGCCACCGACCGCGACGCCGCCGGACTGGTCCGGTCCATCCGCACCGCCCCCCTCCTCTTCGGCTGGCGCGGCAGCGACCCGGTGGACACCCCCGCCCTGGAGGAACTCCTCCTGCGGCTGTCCCGGCTGGTCGACGAGCACCCCGAGGTCGTCGGCGTGTCCCTGGAGCCGGTGGTCGTCGCGACCGAGGGCCTGTCCGTGCTGGACGCCACCGTCCGCATCGCCCGGCCCCCCGCGCGCACCGACCTCGGCCCCCGCACACTGCCCAGCTACTGAGCAGGCCGAAGCGCCCCGTACGGGCCTTAGGATGGACCTCATGGCGAAATCCGGTACGACGACCCAGGGGCTGCGCGCAGCGATCGAGCGCAGCGGCTATTACCCGGCCCTCGTGGCCGAGGCGGTGGAGGCCGCCGTGGGAGGCGAGCCCATCTCGTCGTACCTGGTGCACCAGGAGACCACCTTCGACTCCAACGAGGTGCGCCGCCACGTCACGGTCCTGGTGCTCACCGGCAACCGCTTCATCGTCAGCCACACCGACGAGCAGAACGCCGACTCCGGGTCGCCCTCGCCGTACGCCACCACCTCCACCGAGTCCGTGAAGCTCGGCTCGATCGCCTCCGTCGTGCTCAGCCGCGTGGTCGCCAACCCCGAGTCGTACACCCCGGGCACCCTGCCCCGCGAGGTCGTCCTCACCATCGGCTGGGGCGCCGTCTCCCGCATCGACCTGGAACCGGCCGCCTGCGGAGACCCGAACTGCGACTCCGACCACGGCTACACCGGCAACACCACCGCCGACGACCTCAGCCTGCGCGTCAGCGAGGCCGGTGACGGCCCCGAGGCGGTCCGCCAGACCCTGGTCTTCGCCCAGGCCCTCTCCGAGGCCACCGCGGCCGGCTCGGCCGCCGCCCGCTGATGACCTTCTCCTCCCCGCACCACTGGCCCGAACCCGAACTCCTCGACCCGGCCACGGCCCCGGTCCCGGCGTACGGCTCGGGCTCCCTCGCGGACCTGCTGCCCACCCTCGCCGCGGGGCTGGGCGTCCCCGGGTACGAGCCGATCATCGGCGAGCTCACCCCGGCCGACCGCAACTGCGTCTTCCTCATCGACGGCATGGGCTGGGAGCAGATCCTCGCCCACCCCGCCGAGGCCCCCTACCTGACCTCCCTCATCGGGAGCTCCCGCGGCGGCACCGGACGCCCGGCCACCTCCGGCTTCCCCTCCACCACCGCCACCTCCCTGGCCTCGGTGGGCACCGGCCTGCCGCCCGCCCGGCACGGCCTGCCCGGCTACACGGCCCGCAACCCCGAGACCGGCGAGCTGATGAACCAGCTCCGCTGGTACCCGTGGACCCCGCCGGAGGCCTGGCAGCCGTACCCCACGGTCTTCCGGCACGCGGACGCGGCCGGCGTGGCCACCGCCCAAGTGTCCTCCCCGGCCTTCCAGACCACCCCGCTCACCAAGATCGCCCTCAGCGGCGGCACCTTCCTGGGCCGGACCACCGGCGACGAGCGGATGGACCTGGCCGCCGAACGGCTCGCCGCGGGCGACCGCTCCCTCGTCTACACGTACTACAGCGAACTCGACGGGGCCGGACACCGCTTCGGCGTGGACTCCGACGCCTGGCGCGGACAGCTCATGTACGTGGACCGGCTGGTCCAGCGGCTGGCCGAACAGCTGCCCCCGCGCAGCGCCCTGTACGTCACCGCCGACCACGGCATGGTGGACGTCCCCTTCGACGAGGACTCCCGGATCGACTTCGACACCGACTGGGAGCTGCGCGCCGGAGTCTCCCTGCTCGGCGGCGAGGGCCGGGCCCGCCACGTGTACGCGGTCCCCGGTGCCGAGGCCGACGTGCTCACCGTGTGGCGGGAGGTCCTCGGCGACCGCTTCTGGGTGGCGAGCCGCGAAGAGGCCCTGGCCCTGGGCTGGTTCGGCGAGCCGGGGGAGTGCGACCCGCGGGTCCTGGGCAGGATCGGGGACGTGATCGCCGCGGCCCGCGACCTGGTGGCCATCACCGCCTCGGTGAACGAGCCCAACGAGTCCGCCCTGGCGGGGATGCACGGATCGCTGACCTCCGCGGAACAACTCGTACCGCTGCTGGAAGTCCGTTCCTGACCCGCACCACCCCCGCCGTACGCACCACCCGCACCGCCCTGCCCCGGCGGGCCCGGCCTCCCGCCGCGCCCGCACCGCGGCCCCCGCGCCCGACCCGAAAGGTCACACCTCCCCGATGTCCGAATTGGTGTTCTTCTCCGGAACGATGGATTGCGGGAAAAGTACCCTGGCCCTCCAGATCGGGCACAACCGCTCGGCACGGGGCCTGCAGGGCGTCATCTTCACCCGGGACGACCGGGCCGGCGAGGGCAAGCTCTCCTCCCGCCTGGGCCTGGTCACCGAGGCCGTCGAGGCCGCCGCGGGCATGGACCTCTACGGCTATCTCGTCACCCAGATGTCCAAGGGCGCCAAGGTCGACTACGTAATCGTGGACGAGGCCCAGTTCCTCGCCCCCGAGCAGATCGACCAGCTGGCCCGCGTCGTCGACGAACTGGACCTGGACGTCTTCGCCTTCGGCATCACCACCGACTTCCGCACCAAGCTGTTCCCCGGCTCCCAGCGCCTCATCGAGCTGGCCGACCGCCTGGAGACCCTCCAGGTCGAGGCGATGTGCTGGTGCGGGGCCCGCGCCACCCACAACGCCCGCACCGTCGGCGGCGAGATGGTCGTCGAGGGCGAGCAGGTCGTCGTCGGCGACGTGAACCGGCCCGCGGCGGAAATCGGCTACGAGGTCCTCTGCCGCCGCCACCACCGCAAGCGCATGACCAGCGCCGCCGCCCACGCCGGCGCCCTCTCCCCGGACGTCCTGCCCGTCACCGGCTGACCCCCGACGTGCGGCCCGGGGCCCGGGACCCGGGCCGCAAGGGTCCCACGGCACAGGATCCGGGCCTTTCGGCGCGTCCCGTGCCGCGCCCCGCGCGTTCCACTGGACCCATGGCCGGAGCGAGCGAGACCAGGTCCTTCTGCACCCTCTGCAAATCACGGTGCGGGGTCGTCTACACCGTGGAGCGGGGCCGGATCACCGGGGCCCGCCCCGACCCGGACCACCCCAACGGCGGCGCCCTCTGCCCCAAGGGCCGGGCAGCCCCCGAGCTGGCGCACGCCACCCGCCGACTGACCCGCCCGCTGCGCCGCACCCGCCCCAAGGGCGACCCCGACCCCGGCTGGGTGCCGATCAGCTGGGACGAGGCCCTCGACGAGACCGCCGCTCGGCTCGGCGCCATCGCCGCCGAGAGCGGACCCGAGGCCGTGGCCTTCGCCACCGGCACCCCCAGCGGCACCTCCCTCTCCGACGCCACCGAGTGGATCGAACGCCTCGCCTGGACCTTCGGCACCCCCAACACCGTCTTCAGCACCGAGATCTGCAACTGGCACAAGGACACCGCCCACCGCTTCACCTTCGGCACCGCCCTGCCCGTGCCGGACTACGAGCACACCGACCTGGTCCTCCTGTGGGGCTTCGACCCGGCCAAGACCTGGCTGGCCCAGTCCGCCGCCCTCGGCGCCGCCCGAGCCCGCGGCGCCCGCCTGGCCGTCGTCGACCCCCGGCGCTCCGTCAGCGCCCGCGACGCCGACCACTGGCTGCGGATCCGGCCCGGCACCGACGCCGCCCTCGCCCTCGGCCTCGCCCACCAACTCATCGAGCACCGCCGCCACGACGAGGACTTCGTCCGCCGCTGGACCAACGCCCCCCTCCTCGTGGACACCGCCACCGGGCGGTTCCTCCGCCGCGGCGAGGACTTCCTCGTCCAGGACACCGCCACCGGCACCCCCCGCCCCTACGACACCCGCCGCCCCGCCGTCCGCCCCGCCGACTTCGCCCTCACCGGCCGGTACCGCGTGGACGGCACCGACTGCGAGCCCGCCTTCGCCGGCTACGCCCGCGCCTGCGCCGCCTGGACCCCCGAACGCGTCGAGGCCGAGACCTGGGTCCCCGCCGAGCAGGTGCGCGCCCTGGGCCGCGCCCTCGGCGAGGCCGGCTCCGTGTCCTACTACGGCTGGACCGGCGTGGCCCAGCAGAGCGGAGCCACCCAGACCGAACGGGCCCTCGCCACCCTGTACGCCCTCACCGGCTCCTTCGACACCCCCGGCGGCAACGTCCCCCTGCCCCGCCCGCCGGCCGCCCCCGGCTCCGACTACCGCCGGATGCTCCCCGAACCCCAGCGGGCCAAGGCCCTCGGCTTCGCCGAACGCCCCCTCGGCCCACCCGCCGACGGCTGGATCACCGCCCGCGACCTGTGCCGCGCCGTCACCGAGGCCGAGCCCTACCGCGTCCGCGCCCTCGTCGGCTTCGGCGCCAACCTCCTCGTCAGCCAGCCCGACTCCGCCCGCACCGCCCGCATGCTCGACTCCCTCGACTTCCAGGTCCACCTCGACCTCTTCGAGAACCCCACCGCCTCCCGCGCCGACCTCCTGCTGCCCGTCGCCGGGCCCTGGGAGCGCGAGGCCCTGCGGATCGGCTTCGAAACCAGCCACCGCGCCCAGGAGCAGGTACAGCTCAGGCCCCGCATCGTGGCCCCGCCCGGCGAGGCCCGCTCCGACCTCGACATCGTCTTCGACCTCGCGGTCCGCATGGGCCTCGGAGCGGAGTTCTTCGACGGGGACCTCGAAGCCGCCTGGCGACACCAGCTCGCCCCCCTCGGCCTCACCCCCGCCGAGCTCCGCGAACGGCCCGGAGGGATCCGGGTGCCGCTGCCCCGCCGACACCGCTCCTACGCCGAGCCCACCGGCCCCGACGGCACCGTTCAGGGGTTCGCCACCCCCACCCGCCGGGTCGAGCTCCACTCCGAGACCCTCGCCGCCCACGGCCACCCGGCGGTGCCCGCCCACCGCCCGCCGACCGCCCCCACCCCGGCCTTCCCACTGGTCCTGACCTGCGCCAAGAACGGCTACTTCGTCCACAGCCAGCACCGCGGGGTGTCCTCCCTGCGCCGCCGCCGGCCCGACCCCCTGCTGGAACTCGCCCCCGCCACCGCCGCCGCCCGCGGCATCGCGGACGGCCAGTGGACCGAACTGCGCACCCCCGGCGGAAGCATCCGCCTCAAGGCCCGACTGGAGGACTCCCTCCACCCCGGCGTCGTCGTCTCCGACTACGGCTGGTGGCAGCCCGCCCCCGACCTCGGCCTCCCGGGCGCCGACCCGCTGGCCGCGCACGGTTCCAACCTCAACCTCCTCGCCCGGGACGAGGAGGCGGACCCCCTCAGCGGTTCCGTACCCCTGCGCGCGATGATCTGCGAGGTCGTCCCGCTCCCGACGGCCCCCGAGGAGCCGGCGCTCTGGACCGGCACCCGGGCCTTCACCGTCACCGAGGCCACCGACGCCGGACCGGGGGTCCGAGCCCTGACCCTCACCCCCGAGGACGGCGGCCCCCTGCCCGACCACCGACCCGGCCAGCACGTCACCCTGCGTGTCGCGGTCCCCGGCCCGGACGGCCCCGTCCTCGCCCGCAGCTACTCCCTCACCGGCGCCGCCCGGGAGCCCGGCCGCACCGCCTACCGCCTGGCCGTCCGCGAGGTCCCCGGCGGCGCCGTCTCCGGCCACCTGCACCACGGGCTGCGCCCCGGCGACCGGATCGGTCTGGACGCCCCAGCGGGCGGCTTCGTCATCCCCACCGACACCGACGCCCCCGTGGTCCTGATCGCGGGCGGCATCGGCATCACCCCGTTCCTCTGCTACCTGGAGACCCTCGAGGCCGGTGGCGGCACCGTCCCGGAGGTGGTCCTCCACCACGGCGCCCGCAACTCGGCCGACCACCCCTTCCGTGAGCGGCTGGGCGAACTGGCCGCCGCCCTGCCACGGCTCCGCGTGGTCCGCCACTACGCCGATCCCCTCCCGGAGGACCGGCCGGGCCGGGACTACGAGCACCGGGGCTTCCCCTCCGCCGCGGCCGTGGACCCCGAGCTGATCGCCCGCCGGGCCCGCTTCCACCTCTGCGGACCGGAGGCCATGACGGAGTCCGTGACCACCGGGCTCCGGGAGCGCGGCGTGCCCCCCTTCGAGGTCTTCAGCGAGCTGTTCGCCCCGCCCCGCCCGACCGCCGACGTGCCCCCCGACGCCCGCTTCCGGGTCCGTTTCACCCGCTCCGGCCGCGAACTCGACTGGACGGCGGCGGACGGACCCCTCCTCGGCGCCGCGGAACGGGCCGGGATCGGCCTGCCCAGCGGCTGCCGGGTCGGCCAGTGCGAGAGCTGCGTCGTCCCCGTGGCCCGCGGCCGGGTGCAACACCTGGTGCCCGCCCCCGACCTGCCGGAGGACAGCTGCCTGACCTGCCAGTCGGTGCCCGCCTCGGACCTCGACCTGGACGCCTGACCGGGCCCGCGCCCGCTCAGCCCGCGGAACGCACCAGAGTGAGCACCGCGCCCTCGGGGTCGGCCACCACGGCCACCCGTCCGGACGCGCCCTCCCGGGGCGCCTGCACCAGGTGCCCGCCCAGCTGCACCGCGAGCCCGGCGGCGGCGTCCGGATCGTCCACCTCGAACCAGGTCATCCAGTGCGCGCCCCGGTCGTGCGGAAGGGCCCGGCCCACTCCGTGCACGGCCGCCACCGGGCGGCCCTCCAGGTGCAGGGTCAGGTAGTCCTCGTCCGCGGAGACCAGTGCCTCCGGCTGGTGTCCGAACACCGACTGGTAGAACTTGCCCACCGAGGAGTCCTGGGTGACCAGCTCGTTCCACACGGGGGTGCCGTGGACCCCGGTCAGGCCCGTCCCCAGGTGGTCCCCGGCCTGCCAGATGCCGAAGACGGCCCCGCAGGGGTCCGAGCAGATCGCCACCCGTCCCGCGGCCCCGGCCTCCAGGGGGCCCACCGCGACCGTGCCCCCGCAGGCCCGGACGGCCTCGGCCGTCGCGTCGGCGTCCTCGGTGGCCAGGTAGGTGGTCCAGGCCGTCGGCAGGTGCCGGTCCGGGGGCAGCTGCCCGATGCCCGCCACGTCCCGGCCGCCGAGGGTGGCCCGCACGTAGGGGCCCAGCTCCGCGGGACCGGGGACGTACTCCCAGCCGAACAGCTCCGCGTAGAACTCCTCGATGGCGCCCAGTCCGTGCACCATCAGGCTGGACCAGCACGGAGTGCCCGGTACCCGCCGCCCCGCAGACTCGGTCATGGCAGCCCTCTCTCCTCGCGCACCCGCGTGCCCCTGGCGGCTACCCGGATGCCCTGCGGGTGATGCTCGCACCCCCGCGGCGTCCGCGCGCCCCGGCCGCGCCGCCCGGACCGGGCCCGGAACGGGATGTCCGAATCGGGGCGGACCACGGATGACGGGGGCGTTACGCGGCGCGCCGGAGCGGGGAGGAAGATGGGCCGCATGACTTCCGACGCCTCCTCCCTCCCCGGTTCCGCGCCGTCCGCGGCGGCCTCTCCGCTGGTCTCCGCGGCCGCGCTGGCGGCCCTCGTCGCGGGGGCCCGTCCGCCGGTCCTCCTCGACGTCCGCTGGCAGCTGGGCGGCCCCGACCAGCGGCCCGCCTACGAGGCCGGACACCTGCCCGGGGCGGTCTTCGTCGACCTCGACCGCGAGCTGGCCGGCCCCGTGGGCGACGGTGCCCGGGGCCGGCACCCGCTGCCCGACCCGGCGGAGTTCGGGGCCGTGATGCGGCGGGCCGGGGTCCGGGCGGGCGGCGAGGTGATCGTGTACGACGGCGGTCTCGGTTGGGCGGCTGCCCGCGCCTGGTGGCTGCTGCGCTGGACGGGCCACCCGGCCGTGCGGGTACTGGACGGGGGCCTGCCCGCGTGGACCGCCGCCGGCGGTGCCCTCACCACCGGGCTCCCGACCCCCCAGGAGGGTGATTTCCGGCCAAATCCGGGTGCGCTGCCGGTACTGGACGCGGACGGAGCGGCCGCCCTGGCCCGGACCGGCCTGCTGTTGGACGCCCGCGCGGGGGAGCGCTACCGCGGCGAGGTCGAGCCCATCGACCGTGTCGGCGGCCACATCCCCGGGGCGGTCTCGGCCCCGACCACGGAGAACCTCGACGCCGGCGGGGCCTTCCTGGCGGCCGACGCGCTCCGGGACCGGTTCACCGGTCTGGGGGCGGGCGCGGACACGGAGGTCGGCGTGTACTGCGGTTCCGGGGTCTCCGGGGCCCAGCAGGTGCTGGCCCTGGAGGCGGCGGGTTTCCGCGCGGCCCTGTACCCGGGCAGTTGGTCGGCCTGGTCGGCCGACCCGGCCCGCCCGGTCGCCACCGGCCCGACCCCTTGAGGCGCACCGCGCACGTGTGAGGGGCCGGACCGCTCCGCGCGGTCCGGCCCCTCACCTTCACGGCCCGGGGCCGTCACTCCTGCTTCTTGCGCCGGGTGCCGAAGACGATCTCGTCCCAGCTGGGCACCGCGGCACGGCGACCCGGACGGACCCCGTCCGCCTCGGCCTGCCGGTCCGTCATGCCGGTGAGCCGTTCGCGGTGGCCGGCCACCGTGCGCGGCATGAGCACGTCGGCGTAGGCCGAACCGGCCGAGCCGCCCGAGGCGGCGGAAGCCGCGGGCGGCTCCTCGACCTCGGCCTCCTCCACCGGTTCGCCGTCGGGGGCGGGGCGTTCCGGCACGACCAGGTCGCCCCGGAAGCTCGGCACCGCCTCCAGCAGGCTGGTGAGCGTGTCCCGTTCGTCCTCCGGTTCGGGCGCGGGCGCGGCGGCCACGGCGGGCAGCTGCCGGTCCAGGGCCCGGTCGAGCGGTCGCTCCAGGGCGCGGTCCAGGGTCCGGTCGAGCGGCCGGTCCCGGGGGAGCCGGGCGATCCGCGGCACGAACGGGAAGCTGGGCTCCGGGGCCGGCAGGTCGTCGGACTCGCCGATCAGGGAGCGGGCCTCGTCGTCCACGGCCACCACGAGCCGCCGCGGCGGGTCGTAGGTCCAGCTCGCCGAGTGCGGTTCGCCCGCGACCCGGTAGACCAGCAGCACTTCCCAGGTGCCGTCGTCACGGCGCCAGGAGTCCCACTGGACGGAGTCCTTGTCGGCCCCGCGCAGCAGCAGCCGTTCCTGGACGGCCTCGCCGAGCTGGGGTCCGGTGTTCTCGCCGGGACGGCGCACGGGGGTCTTCCGGGCCCGTTCGGCCATGAACGCGCGCTCGGCCAGCACCGGACCCTCGAAGCGGCGCACCCGGTCCACCGGAATGCCCGCGAGCTGGGCGACCTCCTCGGCGGAGGCACCGGCTCGTATGCGCGCCTGGATGTCACGGGGGCGGAGGTGGCTCTCCACCTCGATCTCGATCTGGCCGAGCCGCGCACGGTCGTTGCGGACGGCCGCACGCAGCCGTTCGTCGATCGGAAGGGTGAACTCCGTGCCGTCCGCAGCCTTGAGCACCAGTCGTGTGCCGTCATTGGAGACGGCCACGACACGCAGTTCGGGCATGGGGACCTCCCGGGTGGTGCCTGCCGACGTCACGTGCGTCGCTGCTTCCGCTAGTCGAGTGTGGCCTGCCCGGGTGCAGCCTGCCACAACCTTGCCGAGTTAAACCGGCGTGTCGGGCATGCGCCCTTGATCGCCGTCATGGCACGGTTACCTATTGGCCACGTACAGTGACCGGTTGGTCACTCTGCGCAGCAGGCGCCCGTGCGGAGCCACGGCGCCGCCGGTGTCGAGCGCCGATTTCCTGTCACTCGGCCCCCTCTCCCGGGTCCGGACATCCGAAAGGACGGACGGTCCCAGGGCTCGCCACAGTACTCCATTCGGGCCACCGGGGTGGACCGCCGCGCCGCCGAACTTGTCCCGGGGCAGGGGAGTTGGAGACGCCGTGCCCCCGCGTCCTCTTGACATGCGGGCGGTTTGGGGTGTCTTGGTTCACAGAATCATCAGAAATGGAACTATCGGCTTCGCCCATGGGTCAGTAACTGCTGTAAGGGAGACCGCGGGACACGGCAGAGGACGGGAATGGACCGGAACACCCCCGCCGGGGAGAAGGCGACGTCGGAGCCGGAGAAGGGGCCGGCCCAGGAGAAGCGCATCGACCTGAGCGTCGCCCAGGTGGCCGGGAGTTCCCTGGCCACGGTCGCCGCCGCGGTCCTCGCCTCCCAGCTCGGGGTGTACGGCACCATCCTCGGCGCCGGTGTGGTCAGCGTGGTCGCCACCGCGGGCGGCCCCGTCATCCAGCACTTCTTCCGCCGCACCGGGGAACAGCTGCGGGAGGCGGGGGAGTCCGCCCGGCCCAAGGCCCGCCAGGTCCCGCTCCGTCAGGGGGACGCGACCCACCTCTCGACCCCGACGGACCGCACCGCCATCCTCCCCCTGCTCTCCGAGGAGGAGCGGACCCGACTGCTGCGCGCTCCCGGCGCGCGGTCCGCGCACGAGCCCGAGCCGCACGACCGCACCATGATGCTGCGCGCCCCCGCGCACGCCCCGAGCGAAGCGCTCCGACCGGACCCCGGCCACGCCGACGCCACGCGCCCGATGCCCCTCGGCGCCGACCGCCCCGAGGACCCCCGGGGCCGCGGCGAGTTCGGGGCCGCTTCCGTGCACGGCACCCGGATGCGCGGCTGGAAGCGGACCGCCCTGGCCGCCGCCGTGGTCTTCGGCGTCTCCCTGGGCGGGATCACCGCCTACGAGGCCCTCAGCGGAACCAACCTGAGCGGCGGTCACACCCCCACCGTGCGCGCGGCCCTCACCGGCGGGGGCTCCGGCACCGGCACGAAGGACAAGGGCCCGTCGCAGGAGGAGAAGGACAAGGAGAAGGAGAAGGGGAAGGAGCGGGGCGAGGACGGCAAGGGCGCCGACAGCGGGACCCGCGGCCCCTCCCCGTCCCCGGACCGTTCCGGCCCCTCGGCCGACCCGGACCCCAGCGGCACGCCCGCGCCGCCCCCGGACCCGACGCCCCCGCCGACGCCCTCCCCGACCCCGCCCGACCCGAAGCCCTCCCCGGACGCCTCGTCCGCCGACCCGGACTCCGGACGCAGTCCGGCGCCCGCCCCGAACCCCGGCGGCAGCACCGGGACCGACGGGCGCGGCGGACCGCAGGACCAGCGCACCGCCCCGTGATCCCGGCCCGGGGATCCCAGGCCCGTGCGCCCGGACGGGGACCGGGCCCGGACCGCCGCCGGATCAGTCGCCCAGGACCCGCCGCAGGTACGGGTTGGCGAACACCCGGTCCGGGTCCAGCCGGTCCCGCAGCGCCGTGAACTCGCCGAACCGCGGGTACACCGAGGCCAGGTACTCCGCGTCCCGGGTGTGGATCTTCCCCCAGTGCGGGCGCCCGCCGTGCTCCGTGAAGATCCGCTCGGCGGCGGTGAAGTACTCCCGGTAGGAGGTCCCCTTGTACATGTGGACCGCGATGTAGGCCGTCTCCCGACCGGAGGCCGTGGACAGCGCGATGTCGTCGGCGGGCGCGGTCCGCACCTCCACCGGGAAACCGATCCGCAGGTCGGAGCGGTCCACCGTCTCCTTCAACTCGCGCAGGGCCACGACCACCCGCTCCCGCGGCAGGGCGTACTCCATCTCCACGAACCGCACCCGCCGCGGACTGGTGAACACCTTGTACGGGATGTCCGTGTAACTCCGCGCCGACAGGGCCCGGCTGGCCACCCGGGCGATGCCCGGTACCGCTCCGGGGAAGGCCCGGCCCACCGAACAGGCCACCTGGAAGACGCCGTTGGAGAGCAGCTCGTCCTCGACCCACCCGCTGACCACGCCGGGCGGGGCCGCCGGACCGGCGCTGCGGTTGTTCCGCTTGGTGTTGCAGTTCCCGGTGTGCGGGAACCAGTAGAACTCGAAGTGTTCGTTCTCCGCGACGTGCCCGTCGAACTCGTCCGTCACCTGCTCGAAGCGCATCGGCTCCTCCCGCGCGGTGAGCAGGAACAGCGGCTCCACCGCGAGGGTCAGCGAGGTGACGATCCCCAGCGCGCCGATCCCGATCCGGGCCGCCGCGAAGACCTCCGGGTTCTCCTTCTCCGAGCAGGACAGCAGTCCGCCGTCCGCCGTCACCAGTTCCATGCCCCGGATCTGCGCCGCGATCGAGGCCGAGTCCCGGCCGGTGCCGTGGGTGCCGGTGCTGGTCGCCCCCGACACCGTCTGCTCCATGATGTCGCCCATGTTCGTGAGCGACAGGCCCTGCGCCGCCAGGTCGCGGTTGAGGTCCTTGAGGAGGGTGCCCGCCCCCACCGTGACCGTGCCCGCGGCCCGGTCCACGGCCCGGATGCCGGCCAGGGCCTGGGGGCGGACCAGCACCCCGTCGGTGGCGGCCGCGGCCGTGAACGAGTGCCCCGTCCCGACCGCCTTGACCCGCAGGCCCGCGGCCGCGGCCCGGCGCACCTCCTCGCGCAGCTCCTCCACCGAGGTGGGTCCGGCCACCCGCGCCGGAGTCGCCGCCACGGTCCCCGACCAGTTACGCCACGTGCTCGGAGCTGTGCTCCGCCGTACCTGCCTGCTCGTCGTGCTCATCGGGTTCCTCCCCTTGCGCGGGCTTCGTCAGCCTGCGGTAACCCGCGAACGCCACCGCCGCCGCGGTCGCACCCGCCGCGATCGAGACCACGTACGCCGCTTCGGCCCCGGCCGCGTCGATGACCCAGCCGGCCGCGGAGGCGCCGACGGCGACCCCGACGGCCAGGCCCGTGCCCGTCCAGGTCATTCCCTCGGTCAGCTTCGCGCGCGGTACGTGCGCTTCGATCAGGGCCATCGTGGTGACCATCGTGGGAGCGATGGCGAGGCCCGCGACGAAGAGCGCCACGGCCAGAAACGGAAGGTTCCCGGCCAGTAGGAGGGGGATCATACTCACGGCCATCGCCACGATGCCCAGCAACCAGCGACGTTCCGGCCGCCCCTTCAGGTGCAGCAGGCCGAAGGCCAGGCCGGCCAGGCAGGAGCCCAGCGCCCAGACGGCCAGCACCAGGCTCGCCGCCGCCTTGTGGCCCCGCTCCTCGGCGAAGGCCACGGTCACCACGTCGATGGAGCCGAAGATGGCGCCGGTGGCGGCGAAGGTGGCCACCAGCACCTGGAGTCCGGGGGAGCGCAGCGCCGAGCGCCGGTCGGCCCCCGGCACCCGCGGGTGCGGAGCCGGCTCGGTGGCCCGCTGGGCCGTCAGCCACCACACCCCGACCAGCAGGGAGACCGCCGCGATCAGCGGACCCGCCTCCGGGAACCACACCGTGGACAGCCCGATCGAGGCGATCGGGCCCACGATGAAGCAGAGCTCGTCCATCACGGACTCGAAGGAGTAGGCCGTGTGCAGCTCCCGCGGGGCGTTCCGGTAGAGGGCCGTCCAGCGGGCCCGCAGCATCGCGCCCACGCTCGGGGTGCAGCCGGCCACGGCCGTGAAGAGGAAGAGCAGCCAGTCCGGGGCCCCCTGCTGGGCGCTGATCAGCAGCCCCGCCACCGCGGTCACCGAGACCAGCGCGGCCGGGCGCAGCACCCTGCGCTGCCCGTACTGGTCCACCCAACGGGAGACCTGCGGGCCGAGTACCGCCGCGGACAGGGCCAGCGTGGCGGTCAGGGCGCCGGCGAGTCCGTACCGGCCCGTGAGCTGCGAGATCATCGTGACGATGCCGATGCCGAGCATGGAGAGCGGCATCCGTCCGAAGAAGCCGGCGACGGTGAAGCCCTTGGTGCCGGGGGCGGCGAAGATCGCGCGGTAGGGACTGGCCAAGGGGCCCTCCGTAAGGGATGTACGTGGCCCGTACAGGTTACGGTGCGCGGCACCGCGACCGCACATGTTTTCGGCCGGGGGGAGTGAGGCAGACCTTACCTGTCGAAGGACCGGTTTCGCCGGTGAGGCCGGTTACCGCCCGTGCGGCGCGGGTGGCAGGATTCCAGGCATGCCAGACCAGCTCGCTCACCCCGACGCCAGTCCCTACGACGCCCTGCTGTTGCTGTCCTTCGGTGGCCCCGAAGGGCCCGAGGACGTGGTCCCCTTCCTGGAGAACGTCACCCGCGGCCGGGGCATCCCGCGCGAGCGGCTCAAGGAGGTCGGGCAGCACTACTTCGGGTTCGGCGGGGTCAGCCCCATCAACGCCCAGAACCGCGCGCTCCTCGACGCGCTCCGCAAGGACTTCGCCGAGCAGGGTCTCGACCTGCCGTTGTACTGGGGCAACCGCAACTGGGACCCGTACCTCACGGACGCCCTCCGGGAGATGCAGCGGGACGGGCACCGCCGCATCGCGGTCCTCACCACCAGCGCCTACGCCTCCTACTCGGGCTGCCGGCAGTACCGCGAGAACCTCGCCGACGCACTCGACGCGCTGACCGCCGAGGGCGTGCCCGCGGCCGAGCTGCCCCGGGTGGACAAGCTGCGGCACTACTTCAACCACCCCGGGTTCGTCCGGCCCATGACCGAGGGCGTACTGGACTCCCTCGCCGCGCTCCCCGACGGCGTCCGCGACGAGGCCCGCCTGGTCTTCACCACGCACTCCATCCCCACCGCCGCCGCGGACGCCTCCGGCCCCGCCGAGGAACACACGGCGGACGGCGAGGGCGGCGCCTACGTCCGCCAGCACCTGGACACGGCCCGCGTCATCGCGGAGGCCGTGGCCGCCGAGACCGGTGTCGAACGCCCCTGGGAGCTGGTCTACCAATCGCGCAGCGGCGCCCCGCACATCCCCTGGCTGGAGCCGGACATCTGCGACCGGCTGGAGAGCCTGCACGCCGAGGGCGCCCCCGCGGCCGTGATGGTGCCCATCGGCTTCGTCTCGGACCACATGGAGGTCCTGTACGACCTCGACACCGAGGCCACCGCCAAGGCCGCCGAGCTGGGTCTGCCCGTGGCCCGGTCGGCCACCGTCGGCGCCGACCCGCGGTTCGCCGCCGCCGTCCGCGAGCTGGTCCTGGAGCGGGCCGCCACGGAGCGCGGGGAGTCCGCGGAGCGGTGCGCCCTCGGCCTGCTCGGCCCGAGCCACGACCTCTGCCCGGTCGGCTGCTGCCCGGCGCGGGCACCCCGGCCCGCCGCGGCCGGGGCGGACAGCCCGTACGCCTGACCGCCGTACCCGCCCGGGGCCCCGGCCCCGCGCGGGGAGGTTCCCTCCCGCACCCCGCACCCGCCGACAGGAGCCCGCGAACGTGACCGATCCGCTGACCGCCGAACTGCTCGGACACGCCCTGGAGGCCGCCCGGCGGGCCGGGGAACTGCTCCGTGACGGGCGCCCCGCCGACCTGGGCGTGGCCGCCACCAAGTCCAGCCCCATCGACGTGGTGACCGAGATGGACCTCGCCGCGGAGAAGCTGATCACCGGCTACCTCGCGGACCACCGGCCCGACGACGGCGTCCTCGGCGAGGAGGGCGCCAGCTCCCCGGGCACCAGCGGGGTGCGCTGGGTGGTCGACCCCCTCGACGGCACCGTCAACTACCTGTACGGGCTGCCGAACTGGGCGGTCTCCATCGCCGCCGAGTACCAGGGCGAGACCGTCGTGGGCGTGGTGGCCGTCCCCATGCGCGGGGAGACCTGCCACGCCGTGCGCGGGGGCGGGGCCTGGGTGGCGGGCGGCGGTCCGCTGCGCTGCCGCCCCGCGGCCCCCCTGGACCAGGCGCTGGTCTCGACCGGCTTCAACTACGTGCAGAAGGTCCGGGAACACCAGGCCGAGGTGGCCCGCCGGCTGATCCCGCGGGTCCGTGACATCCGGCGCAGCGGCTCCGCGGCCGTGGACCTGTGCGACGTGGCCGCGGGCCGCCTCGACGGCTACTACGAGCGCGGCCTGCACTCCTGGGACCTCGCCGCGGGGGTGCTGATCGCGGAGGAGGCCGGGGCGCTGACCGGCGGACGGCCCGGGGAGCCCGCCTCCGGGGAGCTCACCCTCGCCGCCACCCCGGCGGTCTTCGGCCCGCTCCAGACCCTGCTGGACGAGGCCGGGGCCTGGCACGACTGAACCGGGACGCGCGTCCGGGCCCGCCGGGCGGCGGGCACGCGGAAGGGCCCCGCTCCGGGGGACGGAGCGGGGCCCTCGCCGTACGCGTGGGGGGTCAGACGGCGCCGACGGGGACGCCGTGCTCGGCGGCGAGGCGGTGCAGGTCCTCCAGCTCGGCCTGCTCGACCTCCGCGAGGAAGTCGTCGCCCGTCTCGCGCGCCCTCGTGAGGTCGGACTCCGTGGTCTTGATGCGCTGCAGAAGACCTGCCGTGAATGCGTCCATGGTGCGCCTCCTCTTCCTCGGCCGGGGCATGGCACGCCACTCTCAGGGGGGTGATCGAGGGTGTGTGCCTGCGTCCTCCCCGGCCCCTGCGGCCCAGAAACCTCCCCAGGCCCGGTAATCCTCCGCTCCGGCCCCGAGGGGCGTCTTACAGCCGGTTTACGGCCGAAAGGGGCAGGATGGGTGTGCTCAGTGAAGTGTCCTGAGTCAACGAACCCCAGCGGACGTCGACCAGCGTCCGCACACCCCCGCCCCGACGGGCCCAGAGGAAGGATTTCGACGTGCGCGTACTCGTCGTCGAGGACGAGCAGCTGCTCGCCGATGCGGTGGCCACCGGACTGCGCCGGGAGGCCATGGCCGTCGACGTCGTGTACGACGGCGCGGCCGCCCTGGAGCGCGTCGGAGTCAACGACTACGACGTGGTCGTGCTCGACCGGGACCTCCCGCTCGTGCACGGGGACGACGTCTGCCGCAAGATCGTCGAACTGGGCATGCCCACCCGGATCCTGATGCTGACCGCCTCCGGCGACGTCAGCGACCGGGTCCAGGGCCTGGAGCTGGGCGCGGACGACTACCTGCCCAAGCCCTTCGCCTTCAGCGAGCTGACCGCCCGCGTGCGGGCGTTGGGCCGGCGCACCACCGTGGCCCTGCCGCCCGTGCTGGAGCGCGCCGGGATCAAGCTGGACCCGAACCGCCGCGAGGTCTTCCGCGACGGCCGCGAGGTGCAGCTCGCGCCGAAGGAGTTCGCGGTGCTGGAGGTCCTCATGCGCAGCGAGGGCACGGTGGTCTCGGCCGAGCAGCTGCTGGAGAAGGCATGGGACGAGAACACCGATCCGTTCACCAACGTGGTCCGGGTCACCGTGATGACCCTGCGCCGCAAGCTGGGCGAGCCGCCGGTGATCGTGACCGTGCCCGGCTCCGGCTACCGGATCTGACGCGGGTGGCCGCGACCCCGCCGCCGCCCCCGGCGCCACCGAAACCCACCTGGGACCCCGGTCAGCAGCCCGAGGGTCCCTTCCCCTGGCTCCGGCCCACCATCCGGATACGCCTGACCCTGCTGTACGGCGGGATGTTCCTGATCGCGGGCATCCTGCTGCTGTCGATCATCTACCTGCTGGCCGCCCAGGCCCTGCGGGTGGGCAGCGAGCCCCCGTTCAAGATCCTCGGGGGCGACAAGGTGACCGTCAGCAGCACCTCCTGCCCCGGAGTGGCCGGCAACCAGCCCATCAACGACTTCAACGCGGTGATCGCCAGCTGCATGGACACCCAGCGCAAGCATTCGCTGGACGACCTGCTCAGCCGCTCGCTGATGGCCCTCCTGGGCCTCAGCATCATCGCGTTCGCCTTCGGCTACGCCATGGCGGGTCGGGTGCTCTCGCCCCTGGGCAAGATCACCCGGACCGCGCGGCGGGTGGCCGGTTCGGACCTGACCCGCCGGATCGAGCTGGACGGGCCGGACGACGAGCTCAAGGAGCTGGCCGACACCTTCGACGAGATGCTGGACCGGCTGGAGCGCGCCTTCACCGCCCAGCAGCGCTTCGTCGGCAACGCCTCGCACGAGCTGCGCACGCCCCTGGCCATCAACCGGACCCTGCTGGAGGTGCACCTCTCCGATCCCGGGGCCCCGGTGGAGCTCCAGCAGCTGGGCAAGACGCTGCTGGCCACGAACGAGCGCAGCGAACAGCTCGTGGAGGGCCTGCTGCTGCTCGCCCGCAGCGACAACCAGATCGTCGAGCGCAAGCCCGTGGACCTGGCCGAGGTGGCCTCGCGGGCCCTGGAACAGGCGCGCGTCGAGGCCGAGGCCAAGGGCGTGGAGATCCGCGGCGAACGGGCCCTGGCCATGGTCCAGGGCAACGGCGTGTTGCTGGAGCGGATCGCCCTGAACCTGGTCCAGAACGCCGTGCGCTACAACGTGCCCGAGGGCGGCTGGGTGGAGGTGACCACGGAGTCCCAGCACGGCCAGGCCGTGCTCGTGGTCTCGAACACCGGTCCGGTGGTCCCCGCGTACGAGATCGACAACCTCTTCGAGCCGTTCCGGCGGCTGCGGACCGAGCGCACGGGCAGTGACAAGGGCGTGGGCCTGGGCCTGTCCATCGCGCGTTCGGTGGCGCGGGCGCACGGCGGTCGGATCACGGCCGTGCCCCGGGACGGCGGCGGGCTCGTGATGCGCGTCACCCTCCCGGTGTAGCGCGGGGGAAGGGTGTGCGCCCTGCCCACGGGTGGGTCCCCGTCGCTCCGGCGGGGGCCCGGACCCGACAGGGAATGGGCTCTTTTGTTCGCTTCGTGCGAAATCTGTCACACTTGCGCCAACTCGGTCCTTGTGTGATCGATCACAGTGCAGTGTGCCGGGTCATGCACGTTCGGTGACCCCTGGGGAGCCGGAAAGCCCGGGAAAGTCCGGGTTTCGGGCCCCCGTAAGGACGGGAAAAACACGGGGTACGGCCGTGCGGCGGCACCTCGGAACCGTGTACGGTCCCGTTCGCCATCCCAGCCGGTCGCTCCTTCAGGCGTGCGGCTGGGTGTCGATTCAGTAACAGACCTTGATGTGAGGCAAAATCTCCGCCTCAGGTCGGGCACAAGTCCGGCCTCTCGCGCGTTACCTGCGCTGAGACACCGCTAACACCCAGAGGGGGAGAGCGAACATGGCAACGGACTACGACACCCCACGCAAGACCGACGACGATGTCGACAACGACAGCCTTGAGGAGCTGAAGGCCCGGCGCAGCGACAAGGCCACGTCGGCCGTCGACGTCGACGACTTCGACGCCGCCGAAGGCATGGAGCTGCCCGGCGCGGACCTCTCCAACGAGGAGCTGGCCGTCCGGGTGCTGCCCAAGCAGGCCGACGAGTTCACCTGCATGAGCTGCTTCCTGGTGCACCACCGCAGCCAGCTGGCCCGCGAGAAGAACGGCCAGCCCATCTGCGTGGACTGCGACTGACAGCCGCCGTGGCAGGCGCGACGCCGTTCCGGAAACGACCTTTCCGGAAGCAGCGCGAAACCGCGGAGGAGTACGAAGGCGGCGCCACGGGCCCGGAAACGGGCCTGGGAGCCCCCTCCGTGCCCTCCGCGACGCCGGAGCCCGGCTCGGGCCCCGACGGGCTCCCCGAGCCCCGGCAGCAGCCCGCGGCGGGCCGTCTGAGCGCCGTCCGCGAGGGCGGCGCCCGTGCGGCGAGGACGGCCAGGGCCGTGACCGACGGCGTCCGCAAGGGCGGCGGCGGAGCGGCCAAGGCCGCCAGGGCCGTCGGCCAGGGCGTCCGCAAGAGCGGCGACGGCGCCAAGGCGGCCCTCGGCTACCTCGCCGACCGCCTCATCGAGGTCGCCCCCCGGATCCCCGTCCGGGACCTCGCCACCCTGCGCGCCCACTTCCCCGGGCTGGACGCCGACCGGATCGCCGAGAAGCTGATCGCGGGCGCGGCCAACGCCAGCTCGACCGTCGGCGCGGGCATCGGAGCGGCGGCCATGCTGCCGGTACCGCCCGCCATGCCCACGGAGCTCGCGGCCGAGATCACCGGCGTCGCAGCGATCGAACTGAAACTCATCGCCGAGCTCCACGAGGTCTACGGCCACCGCCCGCCCGGGAACCTCCGGCAGCGCAGCACCGCCTACCTCATGGCCTGGACCGAAGAGCGCGGCATCGACGTCACCAAGCCGACCACGCTCAACGCCGCCCTCGGCGGGCAGATGAAGCGCGAACTGCGCCAACAGATCACCAAGCGCATGGTCCGCAACCTGCCCAACCTCATGCCCTTCATGATCGGCGCGGCCGTCGGGGCCGTCATGAACCGGCGCGACACCCGCAAGCTCGCCGACAAGATCCGGGCCGACCTGCGCGCCACCGCCGTCCCCTGGGACCGCCTGGCCGAGCTGCCGCCCCTGGAACAACACCCGCACCCCCTGGAACAGCACCCGGGCTCCGGGACCCCGCGCGCCCTCGAAGGGCCGCAGGGGCCGGGACCGGACGCCTGACCGTCCCCCGGAGGAGCGAAAACCCCGGCCGCCCGCCGGGCCCGAGCCGCGGCGGGGTCCGGGGGCCGTCCGACGGACGCTCCTCAGGCAGCCGAGCGCGCCCCGGCCGCCCGCAGCGCGGCGGCCAGGGCCTCCGGCTCCCGCGTCGACAGGTACACGTAGGGGGTCGGATCCGCCGGGTCCACCACCGGCACCCGCACCGCCCCCGGCACGTAGCTGCGCATCAGCATGAAGGCCCGCGGGTCCGCCCTGTGGGTCCGCCAGGCCCGCGCGTCCTCCCCGTCCAGGACCTCGGGCTCGCCCAGCGCCGCCACCGGGATCCGGGCGTCCCCCGCGGCCAGGGTCCCGTTCACCACCCGCACCCGGGCCGACCCGTACGAGCTGACCATCAGCCCCGCCAGCGCCGTGCCGCCCACCAGACCGGCCACCAGCGCCAGGGTCCCCAGGGGCAGCATCATCAGCGCGCCCGCGACACCGGTCAGCCCGGCGATCAGCCACCAGGAGCGCGGCGCGGTGAGTCGTTCGTCGTGGTGCGGGGCGGAGAGCTGCATGCCCCAAGCTTGGCACGGGGCGACCGGCGGGTAGCCGCGCGGGTAAGGTCTGCGCCTGTGAGTGGACGAGACACCGCCTTGACCCCGCCGGAGGACGCGACCGCGCCCGTCCGGCACCCCGACGCCCCGGCCCCCGGGGAACTCCTCGGTGCCCACTACGGCCACTGTTTCGGCTGCGGCGGGGAACAGCCCCACGGGCTGCACCTGGAGGCGCGGGCCGGGCAGGGCGTCAGCGTCACCGCCGAGTTCACCGTCCGGCCCGCCCACCAGGGCGCCCCCGGCCTCGCCCACGGCGGGGTCCTGGCCACGGCCCTCGACGAGACCCTGGGCTCCCTCAACTGGCTGCTGCGGGTGATCGCGGTGACCGGAAGGCTGGAGACCGACTTCGTCCGCCCGGTCCCCGTGGACACCGTCCTGCACCTGGAGGCCGAGGTCACCGCCGTGGCCGGACGGAAGATCTACTCCCGGGCCACCGGCCGGATCGGCGGCCCGGAGGGACCCGTCGCGGTACGCGCCGAAGCCCTCTTCATCGAGGTCAAGGTCGACCACTTCATCGACAACGGCCGCCCGGAGGAGATCCGGGCCGCCATGGCCGACCCTGACCAGGTGCGGCGCGCCCGCGCCTTCGAGGTGAACCCCTGATGACCCAGAACCACCACGCCCCCGTGGACGTGCTGATCCGCCGCACCGACCCGGACGTACCCATTCCGCAGTACGGACACCCCGGCGACGCCGGTTGCGACCTCGTGACCACGCAGGCCGCCGAGCTCGCCCCCGGCGAACGGACCGTGCTCCCCACCGGCGTCTCCATCGCCCTCCCCGACGGCTACGCCGCCTTCGTCCACCCCCGCTCCGGGCTGGCCGCCCGCTGCGGGCTCGCCCTCGTGAATGCCCCGGGGACCGTGGATGCCGGGTACCGTGGGGAGATCAAGGTGATTGTGGTCAACCTCGATCCGCGCGAGAGCGTCCGGTTCGAGCGCTTCGACCGCATTGCCCAACTGGTTGTCCAGCGGGTCGAGAAGGTGCGCTTCCACGAGGTGGCGGAACTTCCCGGGTCGGCACGGGCCGAGGGGGGCTTCGGTTCGACCGGCGGGCATGCGGCCGTGGCCGGATCCGACGCTGGGCAGCAGGGTGGGAATGGCTACGCTTCGGTCGTATCCGACCGGGAAGGACAGTGACGTGTTCGGACGTCGCAAGAAGAGCAGCTCCGTCAGCGGGAGCGACGAGGCCGAGCAGGTCGACACGACCCTCGACGGGGTCGCCGCCGCCGGCCAGGAGACCGATGGGCTCGCCGGTCTCGACACGGGCGCGCAGCGCAGGGTCAACCTGCCGCCCGCGCCCCGCCCGGACGGTCCCTGGGACCTCTCCGAGGTGTCCGTGCCCGGCGAAGGCCGCGTGGACCTCGGCGGGGTCTTCGTGCCCGGCGTCGAGGGCATGGAACTGCGCGTGGAGGTCGCCGGTGACGCCATCGTCGCCGCGACCGTGGTCCTGCGCGACAGCGCGATCCAGCTCCAGGCCTTCGCCGCCCCCAAGAAGGAGGGCATCTGGGGCGAGGTCCGCGAGGAGATCGCCTCCGGCATCACCCAGCAGGGCGGCATCATCGACGAGGTCGAGGGCCCCCTGGGCTGGGAGCTGCGCGCGCAGGTCCCCGTCCAGCTGCCCGACGGCACCGGCGGCGTCCAGCTGGTCCGGTTCGTCGGCGTCGACGGCCCCCGTTGGTTCCTGCGCGGCGTGATCTCCGGCCAGGGCGCGGTACAGCCCGAGGCCGCGGGTCTGCTGGAGCAGATCTTCCGGGACACCGTCGTCGTCCGCGGCGAGGGCCCGATGGCCCCCCGCGACCCGATCGTCCTCAAGCTGCCCAACGACGCCCAGATGGTGCCGGACGGCGTGCAGACCGACGACCAGGACGAGTCCCGCTTCTCCGGCGGGATGGGCCAGCTGGAGCGCGGCCCCGAGATCACCGAGGTCCGCTGACCCGGCCCGCCGGCCGGAGCCCGCACGGCCCGCCGGGCCG
>NZ_JBEOSD010000048.1:0-49953 GCF_040302735.1 Streptomyces sp. NPDC097619
GTCGCGCGCACCGGTCCCGGGCCGGTGGGGACCGGTCCCGCGCGATGGCGGGGCCGGTCCCGCCGGGGCGACTTGGGTGGCCGGGCGGCGGCCCCGGTGCCTCCGCGCTGTGCGGTCGTCGGTCCGGCCACGTGGTCGCCTCCTGCGTGTGAGCGGGCCGCGTCAGCGGGCCCGGTGTGCCGCGATCGCCTCGTGGACCATGGCCACCAGCAGTTCGTCGGCGTCCCGACGGCCGAACTCGGCCGCCGCGCGGGACATCTCGTACAGCCGGTGCGGGTCCGCGAGCACCGGGAGGACCTGGCTCTGGACCCATTCGGGGGTCAGTTCCGCGTCGTCGACGAGCAGGCCACCGCCGGCCTTGACCACCGGCTGGGCGTTGAGCCGCTGTTCGCCGTTGCCGATCGGCAGCGGTACGTAGGCGGCGGGCAGCCCGACGGCGGAGAGTTCGGCGACGGTCATCGCGCCCGCACGGCACAGCATCATGTCGGCGGCGGCGTACGCGAGGTCCATCCGGTCCACGTACGGTACCGGGATGTAGGGGGGCATCCCGGGCATGTTGTCGACACGCGGCAGTTCGTTCTTCGGGCCGACGGCGTGCAGGATCTGGATCCCGGCGCGCTGGAGGGCCGGGGCGACCTGCTGGACCACCTCGTTGAGGCGGCGGGCGCCCTGCGAGCCGCCGGACACCAGGAGGGTCGGCAGCGTCGGGTCCAGGCCGAAGGCCGCGCGGGCCTCGGGTCGGACGGCGGCCCGGTCCAGGGTGGCGATGGTGCGGCGCAGCGGGATGCCCACGTAGCGGGCGTTGCGCAGCTTGCTGTCGGGCGTGGAGACCGCGACGGCGGCCGCGTACCGGGAGCCGATCTTGTTGGCCAGGCCGGGGCGGGCGTTGGCCTCGTGGACGATGATCGGCACACCGAGGCGCTTGGCGGCCAGGTAGCCGGGCAGGGCCACGTAGCCGCCGAAGCCGACCACGCAGTCGGCCTTGGTCCGCTCCAGGATCTGCTCGGCGGCCTTGATGGTGCCGCGCAGCCGCCCGGGGACGGTGATCAGTTCCGGGGTGGGCTTGCGGGGCAGCGGAACGGCGGGGATCAGCCCCAGTTCATAGCCCCGCTCGGGCACCAGACGGGTCTCCAGACCGCGTTCCGTGCCGAGGGCCGTGATGCCCACGGTCGGGTCCTGCCTGCGCAGGGCATCCGCGAGGGCGAGCGCCGGCTCGATGTGGCCGGCGGTCCCCCCACCGGCGAGTACGACATGCACCGAAATTCACCGCTCTCCGGACGGGCGCTTCTTGTCGCGCCGTCTCATCGACTTCCATCTCAGCCCGGCCCGCTTCCAGCCGGTTCCCGGCCGCCGCATCGCGAGCGCCGCGCGCGCGGCCGGCTCCTCCCGCGCGAAGGCGATGAGCAGTCCGACCGCGAACATCGTCGGAAGCAGGGCGGACCCCCCGTAGGAGAACAGCGGGAGCGGGACCCCGGCGATCGGCAGCAGACCGAGCACCGCACCGATGTTGATCACGGCCTGGGCCGTGATCCAGGTGGTCACGCCTCCCGCGGCATACCTGACGAAGGGGTCTTCCGTACGTCCGGCCACGCGGATACCCGCATAGCCTAGAGCCGCGAACAGGGCGAGTACCGACAGCGTCCCCGCCAGTCCCAGTTCCTCCCCGGTGATGGCGAAGATGAAGTCGGTGTGGGCTTCGGGCAGTTGTCCCCATTTTTCCACACTCGCGCCCAGTCCCGAACCGAACCAACCGCCGGAGGCCAGGGCGAAGATCCCGTGCACGGCCTGCCAACAGTCCCCTTCGGGGCCGAGGTCGGTGGCGCCGATGCAGGCGAGCCGTTCCATGCGGTGCGGGCTGGTCTTGATGAGGACCGCCCCGACCACCGCGGCCAGTCCGAGCACCCCGGCGAAGAGCCGGGTGGGGGCGCCCGCCACCCACAGCAGGCCGAACAGGATGGCCGTGAGCACGATCGCGGTGCCCATGTCCCCGCCCAGCATGATCAGGCCGAGCAGCAGGAAGGCCACCGGGACCAGGGGCACCAGGAGGTGCTTCCACTGGCTCAGCAGCTGCTTGTCGCCCTTGCGGGCCAGCAGGTCGGCGCCCCAAAGGATCAGGGCCAACTTGCCGAACTCGCTGGGCTGGAGCATGAACGGGCCGCCCAGCGAGATCCAGTTCTGGTTGCCGTTGATCGAGACCCCTATCCCGGGGACCTGGACCAGCGCCATCAGGAAGACCGTGGCGGCCAGCGCGGGGTAGGCGAGGGCGCGGTGCAGCTTCACCGGCATCCGGGCCGCCGCGAGCAGCAGCACGGCGCCGATCGCGGCCGCCAGGAACTGCTTCTGGAAGAAGTACGAGGCGGACAGGCCCAGCTGGAGGGCTTTGATCATCGAGGCGGAGTACACCATGATCAGCCCGAGCACCGTGATCAGCAGCCCACTGCCGAAGATCAGGTAATACGCGGTCAGGGGCCGGTCCCAGGTCCGCTTCAACTGCCGGTAGTTGCGCCGGTACCGCTCCAGCGGCCCGCGCCCGGAGGGGCCACGGGGCCGCGAGAACCTCGGTGCCCGCACCGGGCGTCTGCGCCCCCGGGGCTTCGGCGGGGAGGACCCCCGGTCACCGTCCACCGCCACGCGCTGCATGTCTGTTCCCCTCCACTCGTACGAGCAGCCGGCGGGACAGACCCCGCCCGGACCTACGCGTCCTCGGCGGCCAGTTCGCGGACGGCCTCGGCGAACGCGTCACCGCGACGGCCGTAGTTCGCGAACATGTCCATCGAGGCGCAGGCCGGGGCCAGCAGGACCGTGTCGCCGGGCTCCGCGAGGCGGGCCGCCTCCCGGACCGCCGCGGCCATCGCCCCAGTGTCGGTCCGGTCGAGGTCCACCACCGGGACCTCCGGGGCGTGTCGCGCCAGCGCTTCCCGGATGAGGGCGCGGTCCTGACCGATGAGCACGGCCGCCCGCAGCCGCTTCGCGGAGCGCTCGGCCAGCTCGTCGAAGGAGGCGCCCTTGGCCAGGCCGCCGGCGATCCAGACCACCGGCTCGTAGGCGGCCAGGGAGGCTTCCGCGGCGTGGGTGTTGGTGGCCTTGGAGTCGTCGACGTAGGTGACCCCGCCGACCTCGGCCACGTGCGCGATCCGGTGCGCGTCGGGGCGGAAGGAGCGCAGGCCCTCGCGGACCGCCTTGGGGGCCACGCCGAAGGCGCGGGCCAGGGCGGCGGCCGCCAGGGCGTTGGCGATGTTGTGCGGGGCGGGCGGGTCCACGTCCTCGACGGAGGCGAGTTCCTGGGCGTTCTTCTGCCGGTTCTCGACGAACGCCCGGTCCACCAGGAGCCCGTCGACCACGCCGAGCATGGAGGGGCCGGGGGCGCCCAGGGTGAAGCCGATGGCCCGGCAGCCCTCGACCACGTCCGCCTCGACGACCAGGTCCTCGGTGGCCCGGTCGGCCACGTTGTAGACGCAGGCCACGGTGTTGCCCTCGTAGACGCGGCCCTTGTCGGCTGCGTACGCCTCCATGGAGCCGTGCCAGTCGAGGTGGTCGGGGGCGAGGTTCAGCACGGCCGCGGAGTGGGCGCGCACCGAGGGCGCCCAGTGCAACTGGTAGCTGGACAGCTCCACGGCCAGGACGTCGTACTCCTCGTCGCCGAGGACCACGTCGATGATCGGGGTGCCGATGTTGCCGACGGCGGCGGTGCGCAGTCCGGCGGCGCGCAGGATGGCGGCGAGCATCCGGGTGGTGGTCGTCTTGCCGTTGGTGCCGGTGACGGCCAGCCACGGGGCGGGCTCGCGGCCGTCGAGGCCGCGCAGCAGCCAGGCGATCTCGACGTCGCCGACCACGTCCACGCCGGCCTCGGCGGCGGCCCGGAAGAGCGGGCCGTCCGGCTTCCAGCCGGGCGAGGTGACGACGAGTTCGGTGCCCTCGGGGAGGGTCTCGGCGTCGCCCAGGCGGGCCCGGACGCCCAGGGGGGCGAGTTCGGCGGCGCGTTCGCGCTGGGCGTCTCCGTCCCCGGCGTCGACGACGGTGACGACGGCGCCGAGGCCGGCCAGGGCGCGGGCGGCGCTGATGCCGCTCACGCCGAGGCCGGCGACGGTGACGTGCTTGCCCTGCCAGTCCTGCGTGGTGCTCACTTGTCGGCTGCCCATCCGGCGTAGAAGAGACCGAGGCCCACGATCACGCACATGCCCTGGATGATCCAGAACCTGACCACGACCAGGACTTCGGACCACCCCTTGAGTTCGAAGTGGTGCTGGAGCGGGGCCATGCGGAAGACGCGCTTGCCGGTGAGGCGGAAGGAGCCGACCTGGATGACCACGGACATGGTGATGAGGACGAAGAGGCCGCCCAGCAGCGCGAGCAGGAGCTCGGTGCGGGAACAGATGGCCAGGCCCGCGAGGGCGCCGCCGAGGGCCAGGGAACCGGTGTCGCCCATGAAGATCTTGGCGGGCGAGGTGTTCCACCACAGGAAGCCGAAGCAGGCGCCCATCAGGGCGGAGGCCACGATGGCGAGGTCGAGCGGGTCGCGGACCTCGAAGCAGGCGGCCGGGTTGGTGAGGGTCTGCGCGTTGGCGCAGGACTCCTGGTACTGCCAGACGCCGATGAACGTGTAGGCGCCGAAGACCATGACGGAGGCGCCGGTGGCGAGGCCGTCGAGGCCGTCGGTGAGGTTCACGCCGTTCGACATGGCGAGGATCATGAACAGGGCCCAGATGACGAACAGCACGGGGCCGATCTGCCAGCCGAAGTCGGAGACCCAGGACAGTTTGGTGGAGGCCGGGGCGAGCCCGCGGGCGTCCTTGAACTGGAGGGCGAGCACGGCGAAGGCCACGCCGACGATGAGCTGTCCGGCCATCTTGGCCTTGGCCCGGAGGCCCAGCGAGCGCTGCTTGACGATCTTGATGTAGTCGTCGAGGAAGCCCACCAGGCCCATGCCGGCCATCAGGAACAGCACGAGCAGGCCGGAGTACGTCGGCTGGCTGCCCGTGATCAGCTTGGTCAGCCCGTACGCGGCGAGGGTGGCCAGGATGAAGGAGATGCCGCCCATGGTGGGCGTGCCCTTCTTCCCGGCGTGGCCGCGGGGGCCGTCGTCGCGGATGAACTGGCCGTAGCCCTTGCGGGCCAGCAGCTTGATGAGCAGCGGGGTGCCGACGATCGTCAGGAACATGCCGATGACACCGGCGAACAGGATCTGCCTCATCGGCCGGAGACCTCGCCCTCGGCAGCGCCGTCGAGGAGCGCGGCCGCGACCCGCTCCAGCCCGGCCGACCTGGAAGCCTTCACCAGCACGACGTCTCCCGGGCGCAGTTCACTGCGCAACAGGTCGACCGCCGCCTGTGCGTCGGACACGACCACCGACTCCTCACCCCACGAACCCTCGTTATAGGCGCCCAGTTGCAGCCAGGAGGCTTCCCTGCCCCCGACCGCGACGAGCTTGCTCACGTTGAGCCGGACGGCGAGCCGTCCGACCGCGTCGTGCTCGGCGAGCGAGTCGTCCCCGAGCTCGGCCATGGGACCGAGCACCGCCCACGTCCGTCCCCCCCGTTCCCTGGCGGCTCCGCCCATGGCGGCGAGTGCGCGCAGGGCGGCCCGCATGGACTCGGGGTTCGCGTTGTAGGCGTCGTTGACGACCGTCACGCCGTCGGCCCGCTCGGTGACCTCCATGCGCCAGCGGGAGAGCGTGCCCGCTCCGGAGAGCGCGGTGGCGGTCTCCTCGACGGACATGCCCAGCACATGGGCGACGGCGGCCGCGGCGAGCGCGTTCGACACGTGGTGCTCACCGTACAGCCGCAAGGTCACCGCGCTGCACCCGGTGGGTGTGTGAAGCGTGAAGGAAGGTCGTCCGTCGGGCGTCAGGCGCACGTCCTCGGCGCGTACTTCGGCCTCCGGGTCCTCTCCGAAGAAGACCGTGCGGGCCTTCGTGCGGGAGGCCATGGCGCGGACGAGCGGGTCGTCGGCGTTGAGGACGGCCACGCCGCCCTCGGCCTCCGCGGGCAGGGCCTCGACCAGTTCGCCCTTGGCCAGGGCGATCTGTTCGCGGCCGCCGAACTCGCCGATGTGGGCGGTGCCGACGTTGAGGACCAGTCCGATCCGCGGCGGGGTGAGGCCGGTGAGGTAGCGGATGTGGCCGACGCCGCGGGCGCCCATCTCCAGGACGAGGTGCCGGGTGTCCGCCGTCGCGCGCAGCGCGGTGACGGGCAGGCCGATCTCGTTGTTGAGGTTGCCCGGGGTCCACACGGTGGGCGCGTGGTGCTGGAGGACCTGGGCGATCAGGTCCTTGGTGGAGGTCTTGCCGGCGGAGCCGGTGAGGGCCACCACGTCGGCGCCGATCCGGGAGACCACGGAGCCGGCCAGGGCGCCGAGGGCGGCGACCACGTCGGGGACCACGATCGCGGGCACGCCGACGGGGCGGGTGGCCAGGACGGCGGTGGCCCCTGCGGCGACGGCGCGCTCGGCGTAGTCGTGGCCGTCCACGCGCTCGCCGGCGAAGGCCGCGAACAGGCTGCCCTGTTCGACCTCGCGGGAGTCGTAGACCACGGCCCCGGTCACCAGGGCGGACGGATCCGGTATGTCGTGGAGCTGCCCGCCGGTGATGTCGGAGATCTCGGCGAGGGAGAGGGCGATCACGGGGTCACCTCGGCCTGTCGGGCGTGCTGTTGCAGGGAGTTCTCGATCGCGGTGCGCAGCACCTCGCGGTCGTCGAAGGGCCGGACCGTGCCGTTGGTGTCCTGGCCGAGTTCGTGGCCCTTGCCGGCGACGAGCACGGTGTCGCCGGGCTCGGCGCGGGCCACGGCGGCGGCGATGGCGGAGGCGCGGTCGGCGTCGAGGAGGACCTCGCCGCGTTCGGCGGCGGGCACCGAGGCGGCGCCTTCGAACATGGCGGCCAGGATGGCCAGCGGGTCCTCGGAGCGCGGGTTGTCGGAGGTGAGGACGGCGGTGTCGGCGAGCCGGGCGGCGGCGGCGCCCATGGGGCCGCGCTTGGTGGTGTCGCGGTCGCCGCCGCAGCCGATCACGATGTGCAGGCGGCCCTCGGTGACCTTGCGGAGGGCGCGGAGCACCGATTCCACGGCGTCGGTCTTGTGGGCGTAGTCGACCACGGCCAGGTAGGGCTGGCCCGCGTCCACCTTCTCCAGGCGGCCGGGGACGCCGGGGACGGCGGCCACGCCGTCGGCGGCGGTCTGCGGGTCGATGCCGGCGGTGGCCAGGGTGACCACGGCGGCCACGGTGTTGGCCACGTTGAAGGGGCCGGGCAGGGGGGCGGCGGCGCTGATCCGCTGCCCCTCGGGGCCGAGGAGGGTCAGGGTGGAGCCGACGGGTCCGGTGACCACGTCCTCGGCGCGCCAGTCGGCGGCGGGGTCGCCCTCGGCGGAGAAGGTGACCACCGGGATCGTGGCCTCCTTGGCCAGCCGGCGACCGTACTCGTCGTCGAGGTTGACCACGCCGACCCTGGCCCGGCGCTCGGTGAAGAGCTGGGCCTTGGCCTGGTAGTAGTCCTCCATGCCGGAGTGGAACTCCATGTGCTCCGGGCTGAGGTTGTTGAAGACCGCCACGTCGAAGACGCAGCCGTCGACGCGGCCGAGGACCAGGGCGTGGCTGGACACCTCCATGGCCACGGCCTCGACGCCGCGTTCGCGCATGACGGCGAAGAGGGCCTGGAGGTCGGTGGCCTCGGGGGTGGTGCGCTCGGACTTGATCCGCTCGTCGCCGATCCGCATCTCGACGGTGCCGACGAGGCCGGTGGTCCGGCCCGCGGCGCGCAGTCCGCCCTCGACCAGGTAGGCCGTGGTGGTCTTGCCGGAGGTGCCGGTGATGCCGAGCTGGAGCAGGTCGCGGCCGGGCCGGCCGTAGATCTCGGCGGCGAGGTCGCCCATCCGGCCGCGCGGGTCCTCGACGGCGAGGACCGGCAGTCCGGTGGCCGCGGCGCGTTCGGCGCCCGCGGGGTCGGTCAGCACGGCCACGGCGCCGAGCGCGGCGGCCTGGGCGGAGAACTCCGCGCCGTGGACGCGGGCTCCGGGCAGGGCCGCGTAGACGTCGCCGGGGCGGACCGCGCGGGAGTCGTGGGTGATGCCGGTGACCAGGTCCGGGGCCGGTCCGTTCGGGGCGCCGGTGGGCGTGGTGCCCAGCAGGCCGGCCAGGTCGCCCAGGGGGATCGGGCGCGGGGTGGCGGGCCGGGGAACCCCCGGCGGCGCTGCCGGGGTGTCCTTCTGGGCGGTTCTGGGCTGATCAGCGTGGGGCACGGCGGTGAGCGTACCGGGCGTTCCGGGCCCGCCGGGAATCGAGGGCTCGGGAGTACGGCGGTTCCCGGGGTCCTGGGTGATCGTGGTCACGGTGGCGCCTTACGGGGTGAAGGTGACGGGCAGCCCGGCGGGAGCGGACCCGGTGGGCGGGATCTGGAGGGTCTTGAGCGCGAACTCCATGACCTTCTTGTAGATGGGGCCGCAGATCTGGCCGCCGAAGTAGCTGCCCTTGGTCGGGTTCTGGATGGCGCAGTAGACGGTGAGCCGGGGGGAGTCGGCGGGGGCGAAGCCGGCGAAGGAGGCGGTGTAGCCCTTGTAGCGGCCCGTGGCCGGATCCACCCGGTTGGACGTGCCGGTCTTGCCGCCGACGCGGTAGCCGGGGATGCGGGCCTTGGTGCCGGTGCCCTCCTGGTCGTCGACGACGGATTCGAGCATCTGGGCGAGGGTCTTGGCGGTGCCCTCGCTGATCACGCGGGTGCGGTGGGGTTCGGGGGCGGGCAGGAACCGCCCGTCCGGACCCTTGGTGCCGCGGACCAGGGTGGGTTCGATGCGGACCCCGCCGTTGGCGACGGTGGAGTACACGGAGGCGGCCTGGAGGGCGTTGACGGACAGGCCCTGGCCGAAGGGGATCGTGTACTGCTGGGAGGTGGACCAGTCGCGGGGCTTGGCGAGGAGGCCGCGGGACTCGCCCGGGTAGTCCAGGCCGGTGGGGTCCCCGATGCCGAACTTCTTCAGGTAGTAGTACAGGACGTCGTTGGCGTCGGACTGGGTCTTGCCGAGCTGTCCGGTCGCCAGGATCGTGCCGATGTTGCTGGACTTGGCGAGCACCCCGTTGAGGGTGAGGTACCAGGTCGGGTGGTCGATGTCGTCCTTGAAGAGGCGGTCGCCGCGGTGCAGCCGGTTGGGGACGGTGACCCGGGTGAGGGGGTTGGCGGCCTTCTCCTCCAGGACCGCGGCCATGGAGATGACCTTGGCGGTGGAGCCCGGTTCGTACACGTCCTGGAGGGCCGCGTTGCCCATGGCGGCGGACCGGGCCTTGGTGAGGTCGTTGGGGTCGAAGCCGGGGGCGTTGGCCATGGCGAGGATCTCGCCGGTGCGGGTGTCCTGGACGATCACGTAGCCGCGGTCGGCCTTGGAGGCGGTGACCTGCTCGGTGATGGCGTTCTGCGCGGCCCACTGGATGTCGCGGTCGATGGTCAGCTCGATGTCGGAGCCGGGCACGGCGGGCTTCTCGCGGGAGCCCGCGGTGGGCACCCGGCGACCGCCGGACTGGGCGTAGCGCAGTTCGCCGTCCTGGCCCGCGAGCTTCTCGTCGAGGGCGGACTCCAGGCCGCCGGCGCCCTTGCCCTCGGAGTTGACGTACCCGATCATCCCGGCGGCGAGGGTGCCGTTGGGGTAGACCCGCTTGCTGCTGGGCTCGTTGAAGACGCCGGCGAGGACGTTGGCCCCGGGGCCGTTGCCGCGCTTGTCGTCCCGGGCCTTGTCGGCGAACGCCTTCTTGAGGTCCTTGATCTGGTTCCAGACCTGGGGGGTCTGGCGGCGGGCCAGGACCACGTACTTGGTGTGGGGGGTCCGCAGCCGGGCGGTCAGTTCCTTCGGGTCCTTGCCGAGGATGGGTCCGAGGAGCGCGGCGGCCTGCTCGGGGGCGTCCGGGGCCTTGCTCTCCTTGGGGGTGAACATCGTCGGGTCGGCGGTGATGTCGTACGCGTCGACGCTGGTGGCCAGGGCGATCCCGGAGCGGTCGGTGATCCGGCCGCGTTCGGCGGCGAGGGTGTAGGTCGCGTAGCGGTTCTTCTCGGCCTGGGCGGAGTACTCGGAGGCGTCCACCGCCTGGACCTGGAGGAGCCGGACGACGAAGGCGAGCATGACCAGGGTCAGGCCGATGCCCACCAGGCGGAGCCGGGGGCGGGGGCTGCCCAGGGTGATGCCCGCGGGGCGGGTCGCGGGGCGGCGGCCGCCGGGCCGGGCCCGTTCGGTGCCGCGCGGACGGCCGGGTCCGGGGACCGTGCGGCGGCGGGGGGTGTCCCGGGGGCTCACCGCGTCCCCTCCGCACGCGGGGCGACCGGGGGTCGCCCGGCCTGGGTCGCCCGGGCGGGGCGGGGCGGTTGCTGGGCGGTCACGTCGTCACCTGCCGGGGTTCGGGGTGGGTTTCGCGTCGGGGGCGGCGGACGGGCCGGTGGGGGCGGCCGGTGCGGACGGGACGGGGGCCGGGCGGGCGGAACCGCTCGCGGCGGGCGCGGAGGCGGTCGGGGCCGGGGAGCCGGCGACGGCCGGGTCGGCGGCGTGCGGCGGGGCGGCGGGGCCCGCCGCGGCCGGTTCGGCGGGCACGGGCGGCGGGGCGGAGGCGGTGCTCGCCACCCCGTCGACCTTGCCGTCGGGGCGGAGGAAGACCGGGCCGCCGCCGGGGACCAGGCCCAGCTCGCGGGCGCGGCGCTCCAGGGCGTCGGGGGCCGAGTAGGCGTCCACGTCGCGCTGGAGGGCCTGCTGCTCGTCGGTGAGGGCGGTGGTCTCCTTCTTCAGCTTGCTGAGGTGGAAGGAGCCCTCGTTCAGGGCCGAGTTCAGCAACAGCAGGGTGATCAGTCCGCCTGCCAGCAGGACGACCACCAACAGGACGAACGGGGTGCGCGCGGGCCCGGCGGGACCCGCGGGCCGGGCCCGGAGCACCCCCCCGAGGCGGCCGCCGCGCGTGGGCACGGCCCCTTTGGTCACTCGGCCTCCCGGTGCTCCGGTCGCTCGGGCTCGGTCACAGCTCCTCCTCGCGGATCCGCTGGACCCCGCGGAGGCGGGCCGGGGCGGCGCGCCGGTTCTCGGCGACCTCCTCCTCGGTCGGCAGTTCCGCGCCGCGGGTCAGCAGCTTCAGCTTGGGCTGGTACTTCTCGGGCACCACCGGGAGGCCCGGCGGGGCGGTGCTGGTGGCTCCCGCCGAGAAGACCTGCTTGACCAGCCGGTCTTCCAGGGAGTGGTAGGAGAGCACGGCGATGCGGCCGCCGACCGCCAGGGCCCGCACGGCCGCGGGCACGGCCCGCTCCAGGACGGACAGCTCGCCGTTGACCTCGATGCGCAGGGCCTGGAAGGTGCGCTTGGCCGGGTTGCCGCCGGTGCGCTTGGCGGCCTGCGGGAGGGCGTCGCGGATGAGCTCGACGAGCCGGGCGCTGGTGGAGAAGGGCTCCTTCTCGCGTTCGCGGACCACGGCGGACACGATCCGCTTGGCCTGCTTCTCCTCGCCGTAGGCGCGCAGGATGCGGACCAGTTCGCCCGGCGGGTAGGTGTTGAGGACCTCGGCGGCGCTGATGCCGGTCGTCTGGTCCATGCGCATGTCCAGCGGGGCGTCCTGCGCGTAGGCGAAGCCGCGGTCGGCCTCGTCCAGCTGCATGGAGGAGACCCCGAGGTCGAACAGGACGCCCTGGACCTTCGGAACGGACAGGCGGGCCAGGACCTCGGGGAGCTCGTCGTAGACGGCGTGGACCAGGGTGGCCCGGTCGCCGAAGGGGGCGAGCCGCTCGCCGGAGAGGCGCAGGGCCTCCTTGTCCCGGTCCAGGGCGATCAGTCGGGCTTCGGGGAAGCGGGTCAGCAGGGCCTCGCTGTGGCCGCCGAGGCCGAGGGTGCAGTCGACGACCACCGCACCGGGCCTCTCCAGCGCCGGGGCCAACAGGTCCAGGCACCGCTGGAGCATCACCGGGACGTGTCGGGTCTCGCTCATGCGCCCTCTCAGACAGTGGCGCGACCTGCGCGATACGCGCCGCGCACGGGGGTGTTCGGGACCGGGCGGGGGCCGAGGCCCGGGCCGCGGCCGGTTCGCGCCACTTTAGTCCACGGGTCGGCCCGGTCAACGAACCGGCCCGCGTGCCGTGCGGGCTCCGGGTCCGCACGGGCAAAAGCCGCTTATCACCCGTTCGACGGCGTAACTCGCCCACGTGTGGGTCAGCTCACACCAAAGCCGGAGCCCGCTCTTTGTCCGCCCCGGCCCCTGGTCCGGCCGGGCCCGCGCCGTACGGTCGTGGACATGACCGCTCCCGCCGCCCCGTCCGCCGACTCCCCCACCGGGACCGGCTCCGTCACCGACCGGCTGCTGGCGGCGAACCGCCGCTACGCCGCCGCCTTCACCGACCCGGGCACGGACGCCCGCCCGGTCCTCGGCGTGGCCGTGGTCTCCTGCATGGACGCCCGGATCGACCTGCACGCCGCACTCGGCCTCCGGCTCGGCGACTGCCACACCATCCGCAACGCGGGCGGGGTCGTCACCGACGACACCATCCGCTCCCTCACCATCAGCCAGCGCGCGCTCGGCACCCGCGCCGTGGTCCTCATCCACCACACCGGCTGCGGACTCGAGTCGCTGACGGAGGACTTCCGGCACGAACTGGAGGACGAGGTGGGCCAGCGCCCCGCCTGGGCCGTGGAGGCCTTCCGGGACGTGGACCAGGACGTCCGGCAGTCCCTGCAGCGCGTCCGGACCTCCCCGTTCCTCCTCCACGTCGATGACGTGCGAGGCTTCGTCTTCGACGTGAGCACGGGCCTGCTCCGGGAGATCGATCCCCGTTCCTGAGTGACACGGGGGCGTTCCGCCGTCAAGAATGCGGTGTGACGCCCCCGGGGAAACGAATCCCTTTCGGCCGGTGTCCGCAGTTTTTTCGGGGTGGGCCGGTCATGCGCAGAGGTGTCGGCCCGGGAAAGGGCCGAGGAGGGCCGGGTGACCACCTATGACGATCGTGCGAGCAGCCTCGCTGATCTGACCACCACCGCCGACCGGGTGCGCCGGTCGGTGGAGAGCGTGATCGAGGGCAAGCCCGAGGTCGTCCGGCTCGCGCTGACCGTGCTGCTCGCGGAAGGGCACCTCCTGATCGAGGACGTGCCCGGGGTGGGCAAGACGATGCTGGCCAAGACCCTGGCCAAGTCCATCGACTGTTCCGTGCAGCGCATCCAGTTCACGCCCGACCTGCTGCCCTCGGACATCACCGGCGTCAGCATCTACGACCAGCAGCGCCACGAGTTCGAGTTCAAGCCGGGCGCGATCTTCGCCCAGATCGTCATCGGGGACGAGATCAACCGCGCCTCCCCCAAGACGCAGTCGGCGCTCCTGGAGTCCATGGAGGAGCGGCAGGTCACCTCCGACGGGCAGACCTACCGGCTGCCGAGCCCCTTCATGGTCGTCGCCACCCAGAACCCGGTGGAGATGGAGGGCACCTACCCCCTCCCCGAGGCCCAGCGCGACCGCTTCATGGCCCGGGTCTCGGTGGGCTACCCCAGCCCCGAGGCCGAGCTCCAGATGCTCGACGTGCACGGCGGCACCTCGCCCCTGGACGGGCTCCAGGCGGTGGCCCACGCCGACGACATCGTGAAGCTGATAGACGCCGTCCGCGAGGTGTACGTGGCCGAGCCGGTCCGCCGCTACGTGGTCGACCTGGTCTCCGCCACCCGCACCCACCCCGACCTGCGGCTCGGCGCCTCCCCGCGGGCCACCCTGCACCTGCTGCGCGCCGTGAAGGCCGCCGCCGCGCTGGCCGGCCGGGACTACGTGCTGCCCGACGACGTGCAGGCGCTGGCCGCCCCGGTCCTCGCGCACCGCCTGCTGCCCACATCGCAGGCCCAGCTGAACCGCCGCACCGCCGAGCAGGTGGTCGCGGAGATCCTCCAGCGCACCCCGGTACCCACCGCGGCCGCGGGCGGCGGGGGCATCGGCTCCCCCGCCCGCGCCGGTGAGCGCGCGCCCGGCGTCCGGGGCTTCTGATGGCGGCCGGGGCGTCCCCCGCCCCCGCCGGGAGACCCGACTCCGGCGAGCGGGCCGGGCTCCGCGAGGCCCTGTCGGGCACCACCACCCGCGGCCGGTCCTTCCTGGCCGCGGGCGGCGCGGCCGCCGCCTGCGCGTACGTGCTCGGCCAGGGCGACCTGCTGCGGGTCGGCGTGCTGCTGATGGTGCTGCCGCTGCTGTGCGCGGTGGCCCTGCACCGGACCCGCTACCGGGTCGCGGCGAGCCGCCGGCTGACCCCGTTGCGGGTCCCGGCCGGCGCCGAGGCACGGGTGCGACTGCGGATGGACAACGTCTCCCGGCTGCCCACCGGGCTCCTGATGCTCCAGGACCGCGTCCCGTACGTACTGGGGCCGCGGCCCCGCTTCGTCCTGGACCGGGTCGAGGCGGGCGGCAAGCGGGAGGTGTCCTACCGGGTCCGTTCCGACCTGCGCGGCCGCTACCCGCTGGGCCCGCTCCAGCTCCGGCTGGCCGATCCCTTCGGGATGGTGGAGCTGACCCGTTCCTTCAGCGCGTACGACACCCTGACGGTGGTGCCGCGCACCGAACCCCTGCCCGCGGTCCGGCTGACCGGCGAGTCCTCCGGCTACGGCGAGGGCCGGCAGCGGTCCCTGGCGCTGGCCGGGGACGACGACGTGATCCCGCGCGGCTACCGCTACGGCGACGACCTGCGCCGGGTGCACTGGCGCTCCACCGCCCGCTACGGCGAGCTGATGGTGCGCCGCGAGGAGCAGCCGCAGCGCTCCCGGGCCACCGTCCTGCTCGACACCCGTCGGGTCGGCTACCGGGGCGCGGGACCCGACTCGGCCTTCGAATGGGCGGTGTCGGGGGCGGCCTCGGTCCTGGTGCACCTGCTGGAACGCGGCTTCTCGGTACGGCTCCTGACGGACGCCGGGCTGTCCGTGCCCGCCGAGGGCGAGGGCGGCTTCACCTCCGGCGGTCCGGAGTCCGCGGAAGCGGCCGGACTGCTGATGGACGCCCTGGCCGTGGTCGGGCACTCCGACGGGGCGGGGCTCTCCCGCGCGGGCGACGCCCTGCGCGGCGGGAACGAGGGACTGATCGTGGCCTTCTTCGGCGGGCTCGACGAGCAGCAGGCGGAACTGGCCGCGCGGATGCGGCAGCGCGGCGGGGCCGCGCTGGCCTTCGTCCTGGACCCGACGACCTGGGAGGAGCCCGCGGACGGCGCGCCCGCCGCGGCCGGCCCGAAGGACGGCGAGCACCTGAACCGGCTGCGCGAATCCGGCTGGACGGTGCTGGCGGTGCCGCCGGGCACCGGCTTCGGCGAGGCGTGGCGACAGGCGGCGGACGAACGCGGCGGCCACGGCTCCGCCTCGGGTACGGGGGGCTGGTCATGAGCGGCCGGGCACGACTGACACTGTTCGCGCTGCTGGCCGTCCTGATGACGGCCTGCTCGCTGATCCCGCTGGTGCACCCGGACACCTGGCTGTTGCGGGCGGCGCTGCTGCTGGCCGCGCAGTCCGGCGCGGGCGCCCTGGCCCGGCGGGTGCCGCTGCCCCGCACCCTGACGGTGGCCGCCCAGCTGCTGGTCTCGGTGGTCCTGCTGACGCTGTTCTACGCGGGCGAGCGGGCCCTGGCCGGGGTCCTGCCCGGCCCCGGGGTCCTGCGGGACCTGGCCGCCCTGTACGAGCAGGGCGTGCAGGACGTGAGCCACTACGCGAGCCCCGCCCCGCTGACCGACGGCATCGGACTGCTGCTCGTCTCCGGGGTCCTGGCCATCGGCCTGCTGGTGGACCTGCTCGCGGTGACCTTCCGCAGCGCCGCCGCGGCCGGTCTGCCGCTGCTCGCCCTGTACTCGGTGGCGGCGGGCCTCACCGACGGCGGCGCCGCCTGGGGCTTCTTCCTGCTGGCCGCCGCGGGCTACCTGTTGCTGCTCCTCGCGGAGAGCCGGGACCGGCTCGCCCAGTGGGGGCGGGTGTTCGGCGCGGCCGGACGCGGCCGCTCGAACGCCGGGCTGGGCTCCGGCGGGGTCTCGGCGCCCGCGCGGACCGGCCGCCGGCTCGGCGCCGCGGCCCTGGGCATCGCCGTGTCCGTACCGCTGGTGCTGCCCGGCCTGGACGGCGGGATGCTCGGCGCCGGCGACGGCGGCGAGGGCTCCGTCCTGGGCGGGGGCACCATCTCCGCCGTCAACCCGCTGGTCTCCCTGCGGGACAACCTCAACCAGCCGGACAACCGCGAGGTGCTGCGCTACCGCACCGACGGCACCGACCCCTCCGGCCAGTACCTGCGGATCGTGGCCCTCGACTCCTTCGACGGCACCTCCTGGAAGACCTCCGACCGCAAGATCACCGCGGTGCCGGACCAGCTCCCGGCCCCGGCCGGGCTGGGCCCGCAGGTGAAGACCACCGAGGTGCGGACCAGCCTGTCCGCGGCGGGCTGGTACGGGCAGACGTACCTGCCGATGCCGTACCCGGCCACCCGGATCGAGATCGACGGGGACTGGCGGTACGAGCCCGAGGGCCGCACCGTCGTCGGCGACCACGACCAGGACACCCGCGGGGCCCGGTACACCGTGCGCAGCCTGCGCGTGGAGCCCACCCCGGCCCAGCTGGAGGCGGCCCCGCCGGCCCCGGCCGAGCTGCGGCCCTACACCGCGCTGCCCGACAACCTGCCCGACGTGGTGCGGCAGACCGCCCGGTTCGTCACCCGGACCGCCCGCACCGACTACGCGCGGGCGGTGGCCCTCCAGGAGTGGTTCTCCTCCACGGGCGGCTTCACCTATGACACGAACGTCTCCTCGGGGACCGGCTCGCAGGCCATCGCGCGCTTCCTGAAGGACAAGCGGGGCTTCTGCGTGCACTTCTCCTTCTCGATGGCCGCGATGGCCCGCGAGCTGGGGATCCCGGCGCGGGTCGCGGTGGGCTTCACCCCGGGCACGCAGCAGCCGGACGGCACGGTCTCGGTGGGCCTGCGCGACGCGCACGCCTGGCCGGAGCTGTATTTCGAGGGCGCGGGCTGGATCCGCTTCGAGCCCACCCCGTCCCGGGGCAGCACCCCCGGCTACTCGGTCCGCACCGTCACCCCGGGCCGGACCGCCGGCCCCACCACGGAGGCCCCGCGCAACGAGACCGCCGGCGCCGTGCCCGCGCCGAGCTCCTCGGCCGCGTGCACCCCGCAGATGCGGCGGCTCGGCGACTGCGGGCCCGACCCGCGGACCGCGGCCGGCGCCACCGACCGGGGCACGCCCTGGTGGACCCGGGTCCTGGTGGGCCTGGCGGTGGCCGTCCCGCTGCTCCTCCTCGCGGCCCTGCCGCTGCTGTGGCGGCTGGCGGCCCGACGCCGAAGGCTCTCCGCCCGCGCCCCGTCCGCGGCGGCCGGTCCCCCGGCCGCGACCGGCTCCGGCCGGCCGGGGGGCGGACCCCGCGAGGGCGGGGTCATGCCGGTCTGGCAGGAGCTCACCGACGCCGCCTGGGACGTGGGGATCCCGCCCGACGAGGCGCTGTCCCCGCGGCGGGCCGCCGAACGGATCGTCCGCGAGGGACGACTCGACGGGGAGCACGCGGCCGCCGTGCACCGGGTCGCCGGGGCGGTGGAGCGCCACCTGTACGCGCCGACGGCTCCCGGGGTCTCCGGGCTTCGGGAGGACGTCCTGCTCGCCCGGGCCGGGCTGCTGGCCGGGGTGGGACGACGGGCCCGACTGCGGGCGCGACTCTTCCCGCGGTCCGCGGTGCGCGTCCTGTGGGGCGCCGCCGACCGGTGGGCGGCCCTCACGGCCCGGGCCGCCAAGGCCCGCGACCGCCTCCGTCTCCCGCTCCGCCGCCCGTCCTGACCCACCCGGGCTTCCCGGGGGCCTCCCACCCCCGGGGCCCCGGCCCGCCTCGCACACCGGCGGGGCCGGGGCGCGGCACTCGGTTTCGGGGAGGGGCGGGACGGGGAGGAGGCCCCCGCACGCGCGGGCACGGGCTCGCCCGGTCGGCGGTGCCACCCCACCCCACCTGCGGCGTAGAACTGAGTATCCGTACTCAGAGGCACATCTGAGTATCCGCACGGATGGGCTCCCACCTGCGAGGACGGAAGAGTGGTGGCCACGGAAGGGGCGCCCGGCACCCCGACCGCCGACACGGGGCGGCGGACGGGACCGGGCCCTCTGCCGTTCCCGTCTCGACGAGCGGGCCGCCGGTCCGGCGGGACCCCGGGGGAACGGGCCCGGCCGGACCGGCCGGAGTCAGCCCCCGCTGACCCTGCCCCGCAACAGCAGCGACAGCGCCGAGTGCACGTCGTCGAGGGACCGTTCGCGCTGGAAGGACTGCCAGTCCAGGGCGGCCACCAGCACCATGCCGACCAGCGCCGCCGCCGTCAGCGGCACGTCGATCTCGGAGCTCAGCTCACCGCGCTCGACGCCTTCCCGCAGGACCGTCTCGACGACCGCCACCGCCTCCCCGCGCACCACCATCAGCGTGGACTGCCAGGCCCGGTTGGTGCGCCAGAGCTCGGCCACGTACAGCTGGGTGAAGGCGGGGTAGGCGTCGATGAAGACGAGCCCGGCCCGGATCATCGCGTCCAGGGCCTCGACCCTGGTGCCGCCGCGGGCCTCGGTGCCCTCGGCGGCCTCCTTCAGGGAGGCGGTGAGGAGTCCGACTCCGTGCCGCAGCAGCTCCTCGAAGAGCACGGTCTTGCTCGCGAAGTTGTAGTAGACCGTGCCCTTCGCGACCCCGGCGCGCTCGGCGATCTCGTCCACCGTCGTGGCGGAGAAGCCCTGCTCCGCGATCAGGGTGACGGCGGCCTCGTACAGCTTCTGCCGGGTGGCCTGCCGCCGCGTGGTGCTGGTGCTGTCCATGGCGCTGATTCTCACAGGTCTACAGGCTCAGATCCGGGTGCAGCCGGTCCATGGTCCACACCTGCTTGCCGCGGGCGGCGAGGGCGGTGAGGGCCAGGGCGCCGGCGGTGAAGGCGACGAGCACCGCGCCGCCCTGGAAGACCGGGGTGAGGTCGCCGCCGGTGATGAGCCGGCGCAGGCTCTCCACCACGTACGACATGGGCAGGTAGGGGTGGATGGCGTTGAAGAATCCGGGGCTGGTCTGCACCGGGTAGGTGCCGCCCGCCGAGGTCAGCTGGAGCATCAGCACGACCAGGACCAGGATGCGGCCGGCCGCCCCGAACTTGGCGTTGAGCCACTGCACGATGGCCGCGAAGCAGCCGGTGACGAGCACCAGGAAGGCCACGGTGAGGGCGGGCGCGGACATCTCCAGTCCGAGTCCCCAGTGCAGGACCGACATCAGGGCGCCCACCTGGAGGGTGCCGATGGCCAGCACGGGCAGCCAGCCCGCCAGCGCGATCCGCCAGGGGGAGGCGCCGGCGGCCAGGGCGCGCCGGTTCAGCGGCTGGACCAGCATGTAGGCGACCATCGCGCCGACCCAGAGGGACAGCGGGATGAAGTACGGGGCGAAGCCGGTGCCGTAGTTCGGGGCCTTGTGCAGGGACTGCGCGGCGAGCTGGACCGGATCGGCCATCACCTCGGTGCGCTGGTCGCGCTGCTGCTTGTCGTAGTCGGGGATCTTGGCGACCCCGTCGTGGAGGCCGCCGGCGAGTTCCCCGGAGCCGTCCACGAGCTTGAACATGCCGCCGTCGAGGCTGTGCGCGCCGTCGCCGAGCCGGCCGACGCCGTCGTCGATGCCCGCGGAGCCGTTGCCGGCCTTGCTGATGCCGGTGTGGAGCTGCGCCATGCCGGTGGCGACCTTGCGGGCGCCGGTGCTGAGGGCGTCGACCTTGGCCACGGCCTCGTCGAGCTCACCGGCGAGGCCGGGGGCCTTCGCGGCGAGGTTGCGGGCCTGCTTCTCCAGGGTCTTGAGCTGCTCCTCCAGCTTGTCGAGGTCCCCGCCGGAGGTCTTGACCAGGTCGTTGACGTCGGTGGCGAGCTCGGCGGCCTCGGCGGCGGAGTCCTTGGCCTTCTTCAGCTGCGGGCAGGCGGCGTTCTGTTCGCCGCCGGTGCACAGCTGCTCGTACACGGCGTCCAGGTCCTCGGCGGCGGCCTTGGCGGCGCGCTCGGCGGCGGGGGCGGCCTTGACGAAGGTGTCGAGGTGCTTGCGGACGGTCCGGGCGGTGTCCGCGACGAGTTCGGCGCCGGCGGCGATCTCCTTGACGTTCTCGCTGAGGATCGGGCGGGCCTTGTCGGCGTAGGAGTTGACCTTCCCGGCCAGGACCTCGTTGCCGTCGGCGACGCTGTCGGAGCCGGCCTCCAGCTTGACGGCGGCGCGCTCCAGCTTGCGGAGCCCGGCGGTCAGTTCGCCGGTCTTCTCCTTGGCGGTGTCCAGCCCCGCGGCCAGGTCCTTGGAGCCCTTCTTGGCCTCGCCGATGCCGTCGCTGAGGCGGTCCGCGCCGTCCGCGGCCTCCTTGGTCTTGCCGTGGATGTCGGAGAAGGAGATGAAGATCTTGTCGAGGAAGCCGCGCGAGGCGTTGCTGGAGGCGGAGGCGCGGACCTCGGAGAAGACGGTCTTGGAGATGGAGCCGACGACGTAGTTGTTGGAGTCGTTGGTGCGCACCTGGAGGGCGCTGGTGGTGGGGTCGTCGCCGGAGCTGGAGGCGATCTTGGCGCTGAAGTCGGTGGGCATGGTGAGGCTCAGGTAGTAACGCCCGTCCTCCAGGCCCTTCTTGGCCTCGGCGGCGCTGACCTCGCGCCAGTCGAAGGTGCGGCTCTCGTGGAGGCCCTTGGTGATCTCGTCGCCGGCCTCGATCCGCTTGCCGTCGACGGTGGTCCCGGTGTCCTCGTTGACCAGGGCCACGGGCACCTTGTCCAGGCGGCTGTACGGGTCCCAGAAGGACCACAGGTACAGGGCGCCGTAGAGCAGCGGCAGGAGGAGGAGCGCCACCAGCGCGGCCCGGGGCAGCCTGCCCCGCCCGAACTTCCGCAGCTCCAGTACGGCCAGCCTAGGCGAGCGCATCGCCTGCCCCCTTTCCGGCCGTTCCGGCCTTCTCCGCCCCGTCGGCCCGCTCGGCCGCCCCGGACTCCCCGGGGTTCGCGGTGTCCGAGGCGTCCGCGGTGTCGGTGACGTCTGCGGTGTCTGCGGTGTCTGCGGTGTCGTCGTCGTGCTCGGTGTTCCGGGCGGTCTCGGTGGTGCCGGTGCCGTCGGTCTCCTCCGGGCGCTCGGCGTCCTCGGCGCTCCCGGCGCGTCCGGGGCCTCCGCCCGGCCGGTCCTCCTCGGTGGCCACGGCCCCGTCGGCGCTCGCGGTGCCGACCGCGCCCTCGGGCTTCCCCCCGGCCGCGGCGGTGGCCCGGGCCTTGCGGACCCGCTTGGGGAGGAGGACCTTCGGCGGCTCCTCCGCCGCCGGGACCGCCGCGGCGGTCGCCACGGTCTCCGGACGGGCCGCGGGCCCGGTGCGGACGACCAGGGCGCCCTCGGGCGCCTCGCTGCACACCGCCAGGACGGTGGTCCCCCGGTCCGCGAGCGAGCGCAGCAGGGCCCACGCCTCGGCCCGTTCGGGGTCCGAGAGCTTCAGGTCCGTGTCGTCCAGGGCCAGCAGCCGGGGACGGCCGATCAGGGCCAGGGCCAGGGAGAGCCGCAGCTCATCGAGCCGCTCCACCTCCCGGACCGGGGTGCGGGGGCCCCGGGGCAGGGCCGCCGGGTCCAGGCCGACCGCGGCCAGGGCCTCGTCCACGCGCGCGGCGACCTGCCGGGACCGCTCCGCCGGGGAGCGGAACAGGCCGCGCACCGGGGCGTCGTACCGGCCCTGGAGCAGGGCCCGCTCGCGCAGGTGCTCCCCCACCGTGAGGGAGGCGTCCAGGTCGGTGACCCCGGGGACCGGGCCGAGGCCCGCGATCCGCCGGACCGCGGCCATCTTCTTCGGCAGTCGGAAGCGCCCGACTTCCGCGTGGCCCTCGGTCGGCTTCATCCGGCCGGTCAGGGCCAGCAGCAGACAGGTCCGCCCGGAGCCCGAGGGGCCCTCGACGGCGATCAGCGTGCCGGGTTCCGCGTCCAGGTCCACGCTCCGGAAGGCCCAGCCCCGCGGACCCTTGAGTCCGAAGTCCCGGGCCCTGACGGCCGCGCCGTGCGGAATGTCCACTCCCCTGTCCCTCCCCTTTGAACTGACTGGTCAGTACAAAAACTAGGGCGCAACCCTCCGCCCCGTCAAAACCGCCCCCACTCTGTGAGGAAAAGCGCAGTTCAGGTGCATTGTCAGTGGGCACCTTCACCATGGAGGCAACGGCACCGCCAGAAAGTTGAGAAGTAGTCAGGAAGATGACAGGAGGTACGTCATGGCAACACCCGCCGCCGATGTCCACCCCGTCCTCCGCCGGGCCACGGCCCCGCCGGCCGCCCTCGACCTGCTCACCAAGGCACGGAACGGCCTCGACGAGGCCGCCCGCCTCGAACCGCCCCACGAGCGCTACGCCACCGCCCACCTCGCCGCCCTGCGCACCGCCGCGGCGGTCCTCGCCGCCCGGGCCCGACCGGAGCCCCCGGGCCGCCGCCGCAGGCCCGCCATCCGCAGCGCCTGGGAGCTGCTGCCCGAGATAGCCCCCGAGCTCGCCGAGTGGAGCGCCCTGTTCGCCTCCGGAGCGGCCCGCCGGGCCCGCGCGGAAGCGGGCATACGCGAGGCCGCCGGGCCCCGCGAAGCCGACGACCTGCTCCGCTCCGCGGGCATGTTCCTCCGCCTGGTGGAGCGGATGCTGGCCCTGCCCCCGACCCTTCCGACGCCCCGTACGGAGCGCCCCGACGCGGGATGACCGGCCCGGCCGCCGGAGGCAATAGGGTGGGCGCGAGATCCGTTTCCCACCCCGCCGCCCCTGGCGGTTCCGCGCCGAGGAGTCATCAGCCGTGTCGGACACTTCCCGCCCCCGTGCCTCCCTCCGCACCGCCGTGGTGTGGGAGGTCCTGAAGGAGGCCCTGGACAACCGGGTCAAGGCCACCGGTCGGGAGGCCCTGGACGTGCTGGACACCGGCGGCGGCACCGGCAGGTTCGCGGTGCCGCTCGCCCGGCTCGGCCACCGGGTCACCGTGGTCGACCCCAGCCCCAACGCCCTCTTCGGCCTGGAACGCCGGGTCGCCGAGGCCGGGGTCGCCGATCTCGTCACCGGGGTCCAGGGCGACGCCCAGGGCCTGCTCGACGTCGTCGGCCGGGAGAGCTACGACGTGGTCCTCTGCCACGGCGTGCTGGAGTACGTGGACGACCCGGCCGAGGGCGCGGCCAACGCCGTCGCCGCCCTGCGGTCCGGCGGCGTCCTCAGCCTGCTCGCCGCCGGCCTCGGCGGGGCCGTCCTGGCCCGCGCCCTCGCCGGACACTTCACCGAGGCCCGCACCGCCCTCACCGACCCGGCCGGTCGCTGGGGCTCCGGGGACCCGGTACCCCGGCGCTTCACCGCCGAGCAGCTCTCCGAGCTCGTCGCCGGAGCCGGCCTGGAGGTCGGCTCCGTGCACGGGGTCCGGGTCTTCGCCGACCTGGTCCCGGGGGTCCTCGTGGACACCGAGCCGGGCGCCGTGGAGGCCCTCCTGAAGCTGGAGGAGGCCGCCGCCGAGCTGCCCGCCTTCCACGCCGTGGCCACCCAGCTGCACGTCCTGGGGACCAAGCACGCCTGATCTGCGGCGCTGTCCCGGATGGAGTAGGCCACAGAACCTCCGTTACGCCGGTCCGCGCCGTATGATCGGGGGACACCGGCCCGCATGGCGGAGCGGTGGTCGGGGAATAAGCGCCTCAGCGACCGCCCCCCGACGGTACGGTCAGGCGCAGTGCTCAGTTCCCGGAGCAGTGCCCTAAAGAGAGAACGTGGCGTAGAGGGGCGGGTTTCACGGGGGCGCATCCCTGCCTATCCTGGAGGGGACCCCCGGTCGCCACCCTTCGCGACCGACGGATGAGGAGGACTCCCGTGCCGCTCTCGGAGCACGAGCAGCGAATGCTCGAGCAGATGGAGCGAGCGCTGTACGCCGAAGATCCCAAGTTCGCGACAGCGCTTGAGGGAAGCGGGCTGCGTACGTACACCCGACGACGGGTCTACCAGGCAGTCGCAGGCTTTCTGGTGGGTATCGCGCTCCTCATGACCGGAATGGTCGCGCCGAACCTCCTCTGGATCAGCGTGGTGGGATTCCTCGTCATGCTCGGCTGTGCGGTACTCGCGGTCACCGGATGGCGCAAGGCGCCCAAGCCGGGAGAACAGGCCGCGCCCGGCGCGGCCCGCGGGGGCCAGGGGCGTCAGCGCCGCTCCGTGATGAACCGCATCGAGGACCGGTGGCAGCGCCGCCGCGACGAACAGGGCCAGTAGCGCCCGGCCGTCTTTGACCTGAGGGGTGCCCGTCCGCCACGGACGGGCACCCCTCAGGCACCTCCGTGCGGCATGATGATCCGGTGAGTGTGCTCCCCCTGGTCTTCACCAGCGGCTGGGCCAGCGGGATCAACGCGTACGCCGTGGTCCTGCTGCTCGGCATCTTCGGCGCGACGGGCATCACCGACGAGGTCCCGGCCTCCCTCCAGCGCACCGACGTGCTCCTGGTGGCCGCCGCGCTGTTCCTGTGCGAGGCCGTCGCCGACAAGATCCCGTACCTGGACTCCGCCTGGGACGCCGTGCACACGGTGATCCGACCCGTGTCCGGAGCCGTGGTCGGCGCCCTGCTCGCGGGGCAGAGCGGCTCCCTCTCCGACCTGGCCGCCGGGGCCGTCGGCGGCAGCACCGCGCTGGCCAGCCACTTCGTGAAGGCCGGCACCCGCATGGCCATCAACACCTCCCCCGAACCGGTCACCAACATCGCCGCCAGCACCGCCGAGGACCTGGGCGTGGCCGGGATCATCACCTTCGCCATGTTCCACCCCGTGGCCGCCGCGATCATCGCCGGTGCGCTGCTGCTGATCGGACTGGCCCTGCTGGTGTTCATGTGGAGCCGGATCCGTCGGTTCCTGCGCCGTCGGGCCCAGCGCAAGGAGGAACGCCGGATCGCCCACGCGGCCCGGAGCGGACCCGGCGGGCCCGGCGGCCCGGGCGGCCCACCCGGCGGCTGACCCGGCGGCCGGACCGGCCCGCCCCGGCCGCTACAGTCGCGGTCATGGCAAGAATTGCGGTGATCGGCGCCGGTATGGGCGCGATGGCGACGGCCGCCCGGCTCGCCGTGGCCGGGCACACGGTGACGGTGTACGAGCGGTCCGACACCCACGGCGGGGCGGTCGGCCGCTTCGCCCGCGAAGGCTTCGCCTTCGACACCGGCCCGACCCTCCTCCATCTGCCCGCCGTCTACCGCGACCTGTTCGTGAAGACCGGCAGGAAGCCCCTGGAGGACCTCGTCCCCCTGGAGCAGGTGGACCCGGCCGTCCGGCACGTCCTGCCCGACGGGACCGTGGTCTCCCTGCCCGGCGCCTCCCGAGGCGGCGCCGCCACCGCCCTCGACGCGGCCTTCGGCACCGGTGCCGGGGACCGCTGGGCGGCCGTCCTGAACCGGGCCCGCGACGCCTGGGACGCCACCCGCCGCCCGCTGCTCGAAGAACCCCTGTGGCCGGACTGGCAGGTCCTCGCCCGGGACCCGTACCCCGCCCTGCGCAAGGGCGGACTGCTGCGCCGCCGCCCGCCCACCCTCGCCGAGGTGGCCCGGCACGAGCTCGGCGGCCCCCTCGGCTCCCTGCTGGAGCACCGCGTCCTCGCCTACGGACTGGACCCCGCCGCCTCCCCCGCCGCGGCCGCCGTCCTGCCCTACATGGAGCAGACCTTCGGCAGCTGGTACCCGCGGGGCGGCCTGAGGGTCCTCGCCGACGCCGTCCACGACCGCTGCCGGGAGCGGCGAGTGGAGTTCCGCTTCGGCTCGGCGGTCGACCGGGTCCTGGAATCCGACGGGAAGGCGAGCGGGCTGCTGCTCGCCGACGGCACCGAGGTGCCCGCCGACGCCGTGGTGGCGGGCGTGGACCCGCGGGTGCTCGCCGGTCTGCTGCCCGACCGCGCGCTGTGGCCGGAGGGCGCCAAGGGCCCCGGGGAACCCCGACCCTCCCGGCTCACCGTCTTCTGCGCCCTGCGCGGCCCCCGGCCGGCCGGCGCCGCCCACCGCACCCTGGTGCACGGCGCCGGCGGGACCGGACCGGCCCAGGTGACCGTGGTCCGCCCGGACGACCCCGGGACCCGGCCCGACCCCGACCACGAGGCCGTCACCCTGACCGCGGTCGTGCCCGCCGGCAGCGGGGACCCCGACGGCCGACTGACCGCGACCCTGCTCGCGGCCGCCGAGGCCGAGGTGCCCGGTCTGCGGGACCGCCTGCTGTGGCACGAGACCCGCACCCCCGCCGACGTGGCCGCCCACACCGGCGCCCCCGGGGGCCAGGTGCCCGCCCCGGCCCTGGCCGGCTCGGCGGGCGGCCGACTGCTGCACCCGGCGAACACCACCTCCCTGCCCGGCCTGTACCTGGCGGGCGGCGGGGCGCACCCCGGCGGCGGGCTGGCCCACGCCGGGATGACCGGGGCCCTGGTGGCCGGGCTGATCGTGGAGGGCGCGGACTTCCGCGGCTCCCGCTGACGGCGGACCCCGGCCGACGGGCCCCGGCCGGTGGTCGGGGATCCGTGGCGGACGCGCGGAGGGGGCGGCCGCTCGCGGTCCTCACCACGGGCGGCCGCCCCCTCCGTCGTGACGCCTCGGGCCCGGTTCTAGTACCGGTACTGCTCGTACTCGCCCGTGCCCTGGTACGGGTACGCCTGCTCGCCCTCGGCCGCGGGCTGCTGCCCGTACGGCTGGGCCTGGGGCTGGTGCACGTCGCGCTGCTGCGGCACCCACACCCCGCCCGGCGGGGTGTCCATGGCGTACTGGTGGCTGGTGTACGGGTCCTGGTGGTTGGCGTACGTCTCCTGGCCGGCTCCGAGGTAGCCGTCGTGCTGCGCGGCGTACGGGTGGCCCTGGCCGTCGGTGCCCGGGTACGGGTCCTGGTAGCCGGGGTGGACGGGCTGCGGGCCGGTGCCGTAGTCGTAGCCGCCCTGCTGCGGGTACTGCTGCTCGGCGTAGCCGCCCTCGTAGGAGGCGGCGTACGGGCTGTCGGCGTACGGCTCCGGGCTCTCCCGGCCCTGCGGGTCGTAGTAGCCGGAGTACTGGTAGCCGCCCTGCGGGGCACCCGCGTCCGCGAAGGCGGGCTGTCCCTCGGGCTCCCAGGAGCCGGTGCCGGCGGCCGGGTCGGCGTCCACGGCGGCGAACACGGCGGTGTCGGCGGGACCGCTCGGGTCCCCGGCCGCGGCCGGCTCCCCGGGGCCGTACTCCAGCCCGGAGACCTCCAGGGCCGGTTCCCGGCGCGCGGGCTTCTTCTTCCCGCCCGTGCCCTTGCCGCCCTTGGCGCCCTTGCCCGGCTTGCCGCCCTTCGCGCCGGACCGGCGGCGCAGCGCCCAGCCCGCCTCGAAGCCGCGCCGGAAGGACAGCGTGACGAGGGTCTGGCCGACCGCGAAGGCGGCCGCGCCGACCCCGATCACGATCACCGAGGGCAGGAGCACCCCGGCGACCACTCCCGAGAAGCCCGCGAACGCCAGCAACCGCCAGCGCAGGCGGGCCTTGTTCTGCAGCAGCACCTCGGCGAGCAGCCACAACGCGACGAAGCCGAACGCGATGTAGAGGACCGTCAAGCCCATGCATGGCCCCTCTCGGTACGGCCGCCCACGGGTACGGCCGGGCTAGGCCCGCTGGTGCAGGCCCAGGTTCTCGTAGATTTCGAGAGTCGCCGTGGAGTTGTTCGTGATGAAGTGCAGCCCCGGGACACCCTCGGACAGCAGTCGCGCGCAGAACTCCGTGGCGAACTCGATGCCAATGGAGCGTACAGCGGCCGGATCGTCCTTGACGGCGAGGATGCGCTCTTTCACGTCCGCGGGGAAGACCGCGGTGCTGAGTTGCGGCAGCCGGTCCAGGGTCCGGGCGTTCACAACGGCCATGACTTCAGGGATGATCGGGGTGTCGCAGCCGGCCTTCTCGACCGCGTCGCGCAGCCGCAGGTAGCTCTCCGGGTGGAAGAACATCTGTGTGATCGCATAATCCGCACCCGCACGGCATTTGTCGACGAAGTGCCGGATGTCCGTGTCCCAGTCGGTGGAGCGGGGGTGCATCTCGGGGAAGGCGGCGACGCCCACGCAGAAGTCCCCGGACTCCTTGATCAGGCGGACCAGGTCGGCGGCGTACAGCAGGCCCTCGGGGTGCTGCACCCACTCCCCCATCGGGTCGCCGGGCGGGTCCCCGCGCACGGCGAGCATGTTCCGGATGCCGGCGTCGGCGTACTGCCGGAGCACCTGGCGCACCTCGGCCACGGAGTGGTCCACGGCGGTGAGGTGGGCGACCGGGGTGAGGATGGTGTCGGCGGCGATGTCCCGGGTGGACTTGACGGTGCCGACGCGGGTGGAACCGCCCGCCCCGTAGGTCACGGAGACGAAGCTCGGCCCGACGGCCTCGACGCGGCGCAGCGCGTTCCACAGGCTGCGCTCGCCCTTCTCGGTACGCGGCGCGTAGAACTCGAAGGAGTACGAGGGCTCCCCGGACGCCAGGATCTCGCGGACCGTGCGAGCGCGGTCCGGGCGGGTGGAAGCGGTACCTAGGGCCATACCGGCAGGTTAGACGCGGTCCATGATCCTCCAAAGACGCGTCCACCTTTCGGACACCACTTTGGACACTCGGGCCGGAAAACGCCCCGGAACCAGACCCTCCGGAAGGGCCGGGAGCAGGTGTGCGGACCCGCTCCTCCGGGCGCCCTCGGGGCCGGACCGGGCGGATCAGGCGGTGCGGGCGCGGATCCGGCGGGCCAGGGAAGCGGCGGCGGCGGCCGGGTCGGCGGCCTCGGTGAGGGCACGGACCACGACCACCCGGCGGGCCCCGGCGTCCAGGACCTCGTCGAGGTTGCCCTCGTCGATGCCGCCGATGGCGAACCAGGGGCGGTCCTGTTCCAGGGAGGCCGCGTACCGGACGAGGTCCAGGCCGGGGGCGTGCCGGCCGGGCTTGGTGGGGGTGGGCCAGCAGGGGCCGGTGCAGAAGTAGTCCACACCCGGCTCGGCGGCGGCCGCGGCCACCTCGGACTCGGCGTGGCAGGACCGGCCGATGAGCACCGCGGATCCGAGGACGGCGCGGGCGGCGGGCACGGGCAGGTCGCCCTGGCCCAGGTGCAGCACGTCGGAGCCGATGGCGTGGGCCACGTCCGCGCGATCGTTCACGGCGAGGAGCCGGCCGTGCCGGCGGGCGGCCTCGGCGAAGACGGCGAGGTGCTCCAGCTCCTCACCGGCTTCCATGCCCTTGTCGCGGAGCTGGACGACGTCCACGCCGTTGGCGAGGACCGCGTCGAGGAACTCGGGCAGGTCGCCCTGGCGCTTGCGGGCGTCGGTGCACAGGTAGAGCCGGGCGCCGGCGAGCCGGGCACGGAGGTCTGCGGTCACCGCAGCTGGCTGGGACATCGGAACAACCCCCCGGGGCGGGCGGTGCGCGGGCCGGGGCGGACCGCGCACCGCGTGGAGCGGATCAGGTCAGAGGGCGAGCGCCTGAGCCCGGCGCTTGACCTCCGTGCCGCGATTCTCGCTCAGCGCCTGGGCGGGGGTGCCCGGCAGGGTCGGGTCCGGAGTGAACAGCCACTCCAGCATCTCCTCGTCGGAGAAGCCGTCGTCCCGGAGCACGGTGAGGAGGCCGCTGAGGCCCTTGGTCACCTTGTCCCCGTCGATGAAGGCGGCGGGCACCTGCAGGGAGCGGTTCTCGCCCCGGCGGATGGCGAGGAGCTGGCCCTCCTTGACCAGCTGGCGGACCCGGGTCACTTCGACGCCGAGCATTTCGGCGATGTCGGGGAGGTAGAGCCAGCCGGGTACGAGGGCATCGGTCTTTGCGTCGATCTCGGTCACGTGGACAAGCCTGCCATCCCGAACGGACAGCCGGTACCCGAGGCGGGCGGACGGGTCCCCGCCGCCCCGGCCCGACGGGGTCCGCCCGGGTCCGCTCCCGTGGTCAGACGGGCTCGGGCAGCGCCACCGACTTCAGCGGAACGGCCGGGTCGGCGGCCCGGTCCGGGTCCACCCGGGCACCCGCCTCGATCAGCTTGCGGCCCTGGGCCAGGTCGCGCGGGCGGCCCACGGCGAGCACCGCGGTGAGGATCCCCCCGCGCAGCCAGCACACCGACCAGGTGTCCTCGGCCGGGTCGCCCCGCCACAGCAGGGTGTCCTCGGGGCGGTGGTGGCCGGCGTACTGCACGAAGCGGCCGAACTGCTCGGACCAGAAGTAGGGCACGGGGTCGTAGTCCGGGGCCTCGACGGGCACCCCGACCACCGCGGCGCCGGCGGCCGGCGCGCCGGCCGTGTCCGCGAGGACGTCGGCGGCCACCGTGCGGGGCCCCTGGAGGGCGTTGTCCCAGTGGTGGACGAGGAGCCGCTCCCCGAAGCGGGCGGAGGGGAAAGAGGCGCAGTCCCCGACGGCGTACACCCCGGGCAGCGAGGTGCGCAGCCGGGCGTCGGCGGTGACGGAGCCGTCCGGGCCGCGCTCGATCCCGGACCCGGCGAGCCAGCCGGTGGCGGGGCGGGCCCCGATGCCGACGACGACGGCGTCGGCGGGCAGTTCCCGGCCGTCGGAGAGCAGGACCCGGCCCTCCTGCACGGCGGCCACCCGGGTGCCGGTGAGGAGGACGGCGCCCGCCTGCTCGTACCAGCGGGCCATGGGGGCGGCGACCTCGGCGGGGAGGGCCCCGGCGAGCGGCTGCCCGGCGGCCTCGACCACCGTGACCTCGCAGCCGGCCTCGCGGGCGGCGGTGGCGAACTCGGCGCCGATCCAGCCCGCCCCGGCCACCACGATCCGGTGCTTGGCCGCGAGCACCGGACGGAGCCGGGCGGCGTCGTCGAGGGTCCGCAGCAGGTGCACCCCGGGGACCCCTTCGGAGCCGGGCAGGGTCAGCGGTTCGGCCCCGGTGGCCAGCACGAGGGCCTCGTAGGGGACGGGGCCGGCGGAGGTGTCCAGGACACGTTCGGCCGGGCGGAGGCCGGTGGCCTCGACCCCGAGGCGGAGGGTGACGTCCAGCTCCGCGAAGTCCACGTCGAAGGCGGAGTCCTCGGCCTTGCCGAGGAGGACCGCCTTGGACAGCGGGGGTCGGTCGTAGGGCTGGTGGGGTTCGGCCCCGAGCACGGTGACGGGGCCGGTGAAGCCCCGTTCCCGGAGGGCCACGGCGGTCTGCACCCCGGCCATGCCCGCGCCGACGACCACGACGTGCCGGTCCGTACCCGCGTCCCGGGCCTGCTCTGTCCGCTGCTCGCTCACCCCGTCACCCTAGTCGGGCTGACGGGCCGTGAGGGAGAGGCGGGGAGGGGGTGCGCGGCGGGGGTGCGGGGGGAGGTCCGGGCCGGGGTGCCTTAACGGCGCGGAGGGCGGGGGCTAGGCTGGCCGACACATCCATCGCGGGAGTCCGGGCGCACCGGGCTGAGAGGGAGGCTGACCGGCCTCCGACCGTACGAACCTGATCCGGGTCATGCCGGCGAAGGGAGGGGCTGGACGCCCATGCACGCATCCGTACGACGACCACCGGGGAACCCGGGGTCGGACGTCCTCGTCATCGGGGGCGGGATCATCGGTCTGGTGACGGCCTGGCGGGCGGCGCAGCGGGGACTGCGGACCGCCCTGGCGGACCCGGCGCCCGGCGGCGGGGCCGCGCAGGTCGCGGCGGGCATGCTGGCCGCCGTCACCGAGCTGCACTACGGGGAGGAGACCCTGCTGGGTCTCAACCTGGCCTCCGCGCAGCGGTATCCGCGGTTCGCGGAGGAGCTGGCCGAGGCGTCCGGGGGGCTCGACATCGGCTTCCGGGAGTGCGGCACCCTCGCCGTGGCGCTCGACGCCGACGACCGGGCGCACCTGCGCGAGCTGCACGCCCTCCAACAGCGCTGCGGGCTGGAGGCCCAGTGGCTGACCGGCCGGGAGTGCCGCCGGCTGGAGCCGATGCTCGCGCCCGGGGTGCGGGGCGGGCTGCGGGTGGACGGGGACCACCAGGTCGATCCACGGCGGCTGGCCGCGGCGCTGCTCGTGGCCTGCGAGCGGGCCGGGGTCCTCTTCCACCGGAGCGCCGCCGTCCGGTTGACGGTGGCCGCGGACCGGGCCACCGGGGCCGAACTCGCCGACGGCACGGTGGTGGCCGCCGATCAGACCGTGCTGGCCGCGGGCTCCCTCAGCGGGCGGCTGGCGGGGGTGCCCCCGGAGGCCCTGCCGCCGGTGCGTCCCGTGAAGGGGCAGGTGCTGCGGCTGACCGTGCCGCCCGCGTACGCGCCGTTCCTGAGCCGGACGGTACGGGCGGTGGTCCGCGGCGGCCAGATCTACCTGGTGCCCCGCGAGAACGGCGAGCTGGTGGTCGGGGCCACCAGCGAGGAGCAGGGCTGGGACACCACGGTGACCGCGGGCGGGGTGTACGAACTGCTCCGCGACGCGCACGAGCTGGTGCCCGGCATCACCGAACTGCCGCTCACCGAGACCCGGGCCGGGCTGCGGCCCGCCACCCCCGACAACGCCCCGCTGCTGGGCCCGTCCACCCTGCCGGGCCTGCACCTGGCCACCGGGCACTACCGGAACGGGGTGTTGCTGACCCCGCTGACCGGTGAGGTGCTCGCCGAGGTCCTGGCCACCGGTGAAGTCCCGGACCTGGCCCGTCCGTTCAGTCCGCGGCGGTTCGCCGCCGCCCGTGAGGAGTCCTTCGCATGACCATCTCCGTCAACGGCGAGCCGCGCGAGGTCGCGGCCGGCACCACCCTCGACGCCGTCGTCGCGGGTCTGACCTCCGCCCCCTCCGGGGTGGCGGCCGCCCTCAACGAGACGGTGGTGCCGCGCGGCCGCTGGCCACTGACCGAGGTCGCGGACGGGGACCGGGTCGAGGTCCTCACCGCGGTGCAGGGGGGCTGAGCGATGGCCGACGACCTGTTCCTGCTGGGCGGCCGGACCTACTCCTCCCGCCTGATCATGGGCACCGGCGGGGCCCCGAGCCTGGACGTGCTGGAGCGCTCGCTGGTGGCCTCCGGCACGCAGCTCACCACGGTGGCCATGCGACGGCTGGACCCGACCGTGCAGGGTTCGGTGCTGTCCGTCCTGGAACGGCTGGGCATCGAGGTGCTGCCGAACACGGCGGGCTGCTTCACCGCCGGCGAGGCCGTGCTCACCGCCCGGCTGGCCCGCGAGGCCCTGGGCACCGAACTGGTCAAGCTGGAGGTGGTCGCGGACGAGCGGACCCTCCTGCCCGACGGGGAGGAGCTGCTCGACGCCGCCGAGACCCTGGTCGACGAGGGCTTCACGGTGCTGCCGTACACCAACGACGATCCGGTGCTGGCCCGGAAGCTGGAGGACGTGGGCTGCGCGGCGATCATGCCGCTGGGCTCCCCCATCGGCTCCGGGCTGGGCATCCGCAACCCGCACAACTTCGAGCTGATCGTGGAACGGGCATCGGTCCCCGTGATCCTCGACGCGGGCGCGGGCACCGCCTCCGACGCGGCGCTGGCGATGGAGCTCGGGTGCGCCGGGGTGATGCTGGCCTCGGCGGTGACCCGGGCGCAGGTGCCGGTGCTGATGGCGGAGGCGATGCGGCACGCGGTGGAGGCGGGGCGGCTGGCCCGGCGGGCGGGGCGGATCCCGCGGCGGCACTTCGCGGAGGCGTCCTCGCCGGTGGAGGGGCGGGCGGTGCTGGATCCGGAGCGACCCGCCTTCTGAGCCCCGGCCCGGCCGGCCCCTGCCCGATCCCGGGGCCCGGCACCGGCGCCCGCGGGGACCGGGTCCCCGTCACAGGTCGGCTGCAAGCGGGGGACGGGCAGGTCGGGGGCCCGAGGGGGGCTCGTAGACTTCACCGGTGGACACGACCCTTGAAGACCCCCTCGTCGGGCGCCTGCTCGACGGCCGGTACCGCATCGACGCCCGTATCGCGGTCGGCGGGATGGCCACGGTCTACCGGGCCGTGGACACCCGCCTCGACCGCGTGCTCGCGCTGAAGGTGATGCATCCGGCGCTCGCCGCCGACACGGCCTTCGTGGAGCGGTTCATCCGCGAGGCGAAGTCGGTGGCGCGGCTGGCGCACCCCAACGTGGTGGCCGTGTTCGACCAGGGTGCGGACGGCCCGTTCGTGTACCTGGCGATGGAGTACGTGCCGGGCTGCACCCTGCGGGACGTGCTGCGCGAGCGCGGGGCGCTCCAGCCGCGGGCCGCCCTGGACATCCTGGAGCCGGTGCTCGCCGCGCTGGGGGCGGCGCACCGGGCCGGTTTCGTGCACCGGGACATGAAGCCCGAGAACGTGCTCATCGGGGACGACGGCCGGGTCAAGGTGGCCGACTTCGGGCTGGTCCGGGCGGTGGGCAGCGAGACGGCCACCACCGGAGCGGTGCTCGGCACGGTCTCCTACCTGGCTCCGGAACAGATCGAGAACGGCGCCACCGACACCCGCGTCGACGTGTACGCCTGCGGCGTGGTGCTGTACGAGATGCTCACGGGCACCAAGCCGCACTCCGGGGACAGCCCCGCGCAGGTGCTGTACCGGCACCTCAACGAGGACGTGCCCGCGCCCTCCGCGACCGTGCCCGGCCTGCCCGCCGAGCTGGACGCGCTGGTGGCCGCGGCCACGGCCCGCCGGGCGGAGCTGCGGCCCGCCGACGCGGTGGCCCTGCTCGGGCTGGCCCGCGCGGCCCGGGCCGCGGCCACGGAGGAACAGCTCGACGCGCTGCCCCCGCAGGCCCGGTCCGCCGAGCGGTCGGCCGCCGAGGACCGCACCAGCGTGGTGCCGCGGCCCGCTCCGGGGCCGTCCGTGCACCACACGGCCCGCCTCTCGACGGCGCCCGCGGAGCCGCCCGCTCCCCCGGTGCGGCCCGGCCGGCGCGGCCGGCGGCCCGCGCTTCCCGGCCGGAGCCCGCTGCTGGTGCTCGTGGCGGCGGTGCTGGCGCTCGGGCTGGGCACCGGCGTCTGGTACATCAGCTCCGGGCAGTTCACGCGGGTGCCGAGCCTGCTCGGCAAGACGGAGGCGGCGGCCCGGGAACGGCTGACCGGTGAGGGGCTGGCGGTCAAGGGCACCCGCAAGGAGTTCAGCGACGCGTACGAGCGGGGCACGGTGATGGGCACCGACCCGGAGGGCGGCGCGCGGATCCGCGGCAACGGCGCGGTGACCCTGGTGGTGTCGCGCGGGCCCGAGACCGTCACCGTGCCGAAGCTCAAGGGGCTGCCGCTGGCGGCGGCGAAGGCGGAGCTGGCCGGGGCCGGACTCGCCCCCGGGGTGGTGACCCGCGCCTTCAGCCAGGAGGTCCCGGCGGGCGCGGTGATCTCCACCGATCCCGCGGCAGGCAGCTCCCGCTCCCCGGACACGGCCGTGGCCCTCGTGGTCAGCAAGGGCCGCCCGGTGACCGTGCCCTCGGTGGTCGGCACCCCGCAGGAGCAGGCCCGGCGGGTCCTGGAGGACCTGGGGCTGAAGGTCTCGGTCGCCCCCGAGCAGGTGAACTCCCCGCAGCCCGCGGGCTCGGTGGCCGGTCAGTCCCTGACCGCGGGGGCCCGGGCCGCCGCCGGCGACTCCGTGACCCTGACCGTGTCCGAGGGCCCGCGCATGGTCGCGGTGCCGGACGTCACCGGCCGGGAGGTCAAGGAGGCCAAGCGGCTGCTGGAGGCCGCCGGGTTCGCGGTCAAGGTCGACCGGCCGTTCCTCAGCTTCAGCGACGACGTGGCCGCCCAGTCCGTGAAGGGCGGCGAGAACGCCCCCGAGGGCAGCACGATCACCATCCGACTCAAGGGACTGTGACCCGCACGTGAGCAGCAACGACAGCGCCGCCCTCCGCAATCCGGTCGGCGGGCACGTGCCCGTCGCCGGCGGCCTGGCCACCGTGGGCCTGTCCTACGCCCGCGAGATGGGGGCGGAGGCCGTGCAGGTCTTCGTCGCGAACCCGCGGGGCTGGGCCACGCCCACCGGGAACCCGGCACAGGACGAGCTGTTCCGGGCCGCCTGCGCCGAGGAGGGCGTCCCGGCGTACGTCCACGCCCCGTACCTGATCAACTTCGGCTCGCACACCGAGGCCACGGTGGAGAAGTCGGTGGAGTCGCTGCGGCACTCGCTGCGCCGGGCGCGGGCGATCGGGGCGCTCGGCGTGGTGGTGCACACCGGTTCGGCCACCGGGGGCCGCCCCCGCGAGCTGGCGTTCGCGCAGGTCAGGCAGCACATGCTGCCGCTGTTGGAGGAGCTGGACCACGAGGACGACCCGTTCCTGCTGCTGGAGTCCACGGCCGGCCAGGGCTCCTCGCTGTGCTCGCGGACCTGGGACTTCGGCCCGTACTTCGAGGCCCTGGACGCCCATCCGAAGCTGGGCATCTGCCTCGACACCTGCCACGTGTTCGCCGCCGGACACGACCTGTCGGCGCCGGGCGGGGTGAAGGAGACCCTGGACCTGCTGACGGAGACGGTGGGGCCGGGCCGGCTGAAGCTGATCCACGCCAACGACTCCAAGGAGGGCGTGGGCGCGCACAAGGACCGGCACGCCAACATCGGCGCCGGGCACATCGGCGAGGGGGCCTTCCGGGAGCTGTTCGGTCACCCGGAGACGGCCGGGGTGCCGCTGGTGATCGAGACCCCGGGCGGCAAGGAGGGGCACGCCGCGGACGTGGCCCGGCTGAAGGAGCTCAGGGACTCCTTCTGACCGTTTCGGGGGTCTACAACTCCGGGCCGTCGCCCGGCACCTCCTGATAGGAGAAGCGCTGCTCCCGCCAGGGGTCGCCGATGTTGTGGTAGCCGCGCTCCTCCCAGAAGCCGCGGCGGTCGGCGGTCATGTACTCCACGCCGCGGACCCACTTGGGGCCCTTCCACGCGTACAGGTGCGGCACGACCAGCCGCAGCGGGAAGCCGTGTTCGGCGGTCAGGGGCTCGCCGCCCTGGTGGGTGGCGAAGACGGTGCGCTCGGCGGCGAAGTCCGACAGGCGCATGTTGGAGCTGAAGCCGTACTCGGCCCACACCATGACGTGGGTGGCGTCGGCGGCGGGCGGGGCCAGTTCGAGGAGGGTGCGGGCGGAGACCCCGCCCCATTCGGCGCCGATCATGCTGAACTTGGTCACGCAGTGCAGGTCGGCCACGACCGTGGAGAAGGGCAGGGCCCCGAACTCCTCGTGGTTCCAGCAGTGCTTCTCGCCGTCCGCGGTGGCGCCGAAGACCCTGAACTCCCAGCGGTCCGGCTTGAACTTGGGTACGGGCCCGTAGTGGGTGACCGGCCAGCCCCGCTGGAGCCGCTGCCCCGGGGGAAGCTCCAGCTGATCCACTCCCGGAGATTCCCGGCTTTCCGGCTGACCCATGTCTCCATGGTGACAGACGGGCCGGGGTGGTCGTGACCAGGCAGGTCCCGATCCCGGACCCCGATTCGGGGCAACTCCAGCCATCTCCCACTAAGGAAACACTTACTGGACGCACTTCGCGACGCGGTGCAAGGATGCGCCCACTGCCCGTCACTCTTTTGGAATGTGGAAGGAGCCTCTGCGATGCAGGGCGACCCCGAAGTCCTCGAGTTCCTGAACGAACAGCTCACCGGTGAGCTCACGGCGATCAACCAGTACTGGCTGCACTACCGCATCCAGGACAACAAGGGCTGGACCAAGCTCGCCAAGTACACGCGTGAAGAATCCATCGACGAGATGAAGCACGCGGACAAGATCACCGAGCGCATCCTGATGCTGGACGGGCTGCCGAACTACCAGCGACTCTTCCACGTGCGCGTCGGCCAGACGCTCACGGAGATGTTCCAGGCGGACCGGCAGGTCGAGGTCGAGGCCATCGACCGCCTGAAGCGGGGCATCGAGGTCATGCGCGGCAAGGGCGACTTCACCTCGGCCAACCTCTTCGAGGAGATCCTGGCCGACGAGGAGCACCACATCGACTACCTGGACACGCAGCTGGAGCTCATCGAGAGCCTCGGCGAGCCGCTGTACATCGCGCAGCTGGTCGAGCAGCCCAGCTGACGCGGGCCGCGCGCCCGGCGGGGCGCGCCCTAGGCGGCGGGGGCCAGCTCCGGTCCGGCCGCCACGACATCCGGCACCGGATCGGCGGCGAGGACGGCCCCGGTGCGCCCCTGGTCCAGCAGTTGGCGACGGGGGCAACCGCCCCGTCCGAGGATCCCCTGGATGGCCCGGACGCAGGAACCGCAGTCCGTGCCGGCCTTGGTCGCCGAGGCGATCTGCCGGGGGGTGCAGGCTCCGGCCTCCGCGTGCTCCTTGACCTGCTTGTCGGTGATGCCGAAGCAAGAGCAGACGTACACGCGGTTCACCTCCCGGGCAGGCAGTGGGAAACGTACGGTATGCCTTCCCGTCTTTCGGTGAGGCTAACCTAACCTTACCCGGCAGGTTCCGGCCGTGAAAGACCGGAAAACGACGATGGGGCGCGGATCACATCGATCCGCGCCCCACCGTCGTAGGAAGCTCCCTACTGATCGCGGTACATCTCCGCGACCAGGAAGGCCAGGTCCAGCGACTGGCTGCGGTTGAGCCGCGGGTCGCAGGCCGTCTCGTAGCGCTGGTGCAGGTCGTCGACGAAGATCTCGTCGCCGCCGCCCACGCACTCGGTGACGTCGTCACCGGTCAGCTCCACGTGGATGCCGCCCGGGTGGGTGCCCAGCGCCTTGTGGACCTCGAAGAAGCCCTTGACCTCGTCGAGCACGTCGTCGAAGCGGCGGGTCTTGTGGCCGGACGCCGCCTCGAAGGTGTTGCCGTGCATCGGGTCGGTCACCCAGGCGACGGTCGCGCCCGAGGCGGTGACCTTCTCCACCAGCTCCGGGAGCTTGTCCCGGACCTTGTCGGCGCCCATGCGGACCACGAAGGTCAGCCGGCCCGGCTCGCGCTCGGGGTCGAGGCGGTCGATGTAGGTGAGCGCCTCGTCCACCGTGGTGGTCGGGCCCAGCTTGATGCCGATCGGGTTCGCGATCTGCGAGCAGAACTCGATGTGCGCGTGGTCCAGCTGGCGGGTGCGCTCGCCGATCCACACCATGTGGCCGGAGGTGTCGTACAGCTTGCCGGTGCGGGAGTCCACGCGGGTCAGCGCCGACTCGTAGTCCAGCAGCAGCGCCTCGTGCGAGGCGTAGAACTCCACCGCCTTGAACTCGGCCGGGTCGGTGCCGCACGCCTTCATGAAGTTGAGGGCGTTGTCGATCTCCCGCGCGAGCTGCTCGTAGCGCTGGCCCGACGGGGAGGACTTCACGAAGTCCTGGTTCCAGGCGTGCACCTGGCGCAGGTCGGCGTAGCCACCCGTGGTGAAGGCGCGGACCAGGTTGAGCGTGGAGGCGGAGGCGTTGTACATCCGCTTCAGGCGCTCGGGGTCCGGGATCCGGGATGCCTCGTCGAAGGCGAAGCCGTTGACGGAGTCGCCGCGGTAGGTCGGCAGGGTGACGCCGTCGCGGGTCTCGGTGTCCTTGGAGCGGGGCTTCGAGTACTGGCCGGCGATGCGGCCGACCTTGACCACCGGCACCGAGGCGGCGTAGGTGAGGACGGCGCTCATCTGGAGCAGCGTCTTCAGCTTGGCCCGGATGTGGTCGGCGGACACCGCGTCGAACGCTTCGGCGCAGTCGCCGCCCTGGAGCAGGAAGGCCTCGCCCCGGGCGACCGCTCCCAGGCGGGTGCGCAGCTGGTCGCACTCGCCCGCGAAGACGAGCGGCGGATACGATTCGAGGTCCGCGATCACATCGCGCAGAGCCTCGGCATCGGGGTACACAGGCTGCTGCGCCGCGGGAAGGTCTCGCCAGGTCGCCTTGAAGGCGGGGGCGTGGGTCTCACTGTTCACGGTCACGGGACCACCCTACGGGTTCACCACCGTCCGATTCGCCCGTGACCGCTGGGTGAGACGGAGTTCTCAGGATCCCGAGACGGCGTCCGGAATCCGCACACCGCCGGGCCGGGCCATGGGCTACGATCGCCGCCATGTACGCGCACTCGAACCAGAACTGGTGGTGGCCCGCTCTTCCGGCGGCCCACTGACTGCGCGTACCCGAGACACCGACGCACAGGCCGCCCGAGGGGCGGCCTTTTCCGTGCCATCGGCCGGGCCGTTCCTCCCCACCGGACATCCCGGAAGGAACGCCCGATGACCTCCCCGAAGACCCCCGGCCGCACCACCGAGGCACTGCTGGACCGGCTCGCCCGCCCCGGCTGCCCGCCCTTCGCCCTGCTGCGCCGCCGCACCCCCGGCCGGGACCACGACCTGGTCGAGCTGCTGCTCGGCCCGGTCCACGAGGCCGGTTCCCTGGCCGAGCTGCCCGTGGGGCCCGCCCCGACCCTGGCCCTGGTGCCCTTCCGGCAGATCCGCGAACGCGGCTTCGACGTGCGGGACGACGGCACCCCGCTGGCCGTGCTCACCGCCGAGGAGTCGCACGTCCTGCCCCTCGCGGAGGTGATGGCCGCGCTGCCCGGACACCGGGTGCGGGTGGAGGACGGCGGGTTCGACGTCCCCGACGAGGAGTACGCCCGGATCGTGGAGCGGGTGGTGCGCGAGGAGATCGGCCGCGGCGAGGGCGCCAACTTCGTCATCCGCCGCACCTACGCCGGGCGGATCCCCGACTTCGGCCCGGCCGACGCCCTCGCCCTGTTCCGGCGGCTGCTCGCGGCCGAGCGCGGGGCCTACTGGACGTACGTGGTCCACACCGGGGACCGGACCCTCGTCGGGGCCAGCCCGGAGGTGCACGTCCGGATGACCGGCGGCGGGGCCGGCCGGGAGGGCACCGTGGTGATGAACCCGATCAGCGGCACCTACCGCTACCCGGCGGGCGGCCCCACCGCCGAGTCCCTGCTCGCCTTCCTCGCCGACCGCAAGGAGACCGAGGAGCTCTCCATGGTGGTGGACGAGGAGCTGAAGATGATGTGCACGGTCGGGAACCGCGGCGGGGTCGTCGTCGGGCCCCGCTTGAAGGAGATGTCCCACCTGGCGCACACCGAGTACGAGCTGCGCGGCCGGTCCTCGCTGGACGTGCGGGAGGTGCTGCGGGAGACCATGTTCGCCGCCACCGTCACCGGCTCCCCCGTGCAGAACGCCTGCCGCGTCATCGAACGTCACGAACCCCTCGGACCGGACGGGGTCGGTCGCGGCTACTACGCGGGCGCGCTGGCCCTGCTCCGGCAGGAGGCCGACGGCACCCAGAGCCTGGACTCCCCCATCCTGATCCGGACCGCCGACGTGGCCGTGGACGGACGGCTTCGGGTACCGGTCGGCGCCACCCTGGTGCGGCACTCCGACCCGGCGGGCGAGGTGGCCGAGACCCACGCCAAGGCGGCCGCCGTACTCACCGCCCTGGGGGTGCGGGAGGCCGCGCCGGGACCGGACCCCCGGCAGGCGCCCGCCCTGGGCCGCGACCCGCGGGTGGCGGCGGCCCTGGCGGCCCGCCGGGCGGACCTGGCGCCCTTCTGGCTGCGGATGCGGGACCGGACGGCGGCGGCCCCCGGCTCCGCCGGGCACGCCCTCGTGGTGGACGCCGAGGACACCTTCACCGCCATGCTCGCCCACGTGCTGCGCTCGGCGGGGCTGACCGTGACCGTGCGGCGCTGGGACGAGCCGGGGCTCGCCGAGGCGGTGCGCGCGCACGCCGCGGGGACCGGCCCGGTGGTGCTGGGGCCCGGCCCCGGGGACCCCGCGGACCCGGCCGATCCGCGGATGCGGCTGCTCCGGCCGCTGGCCGCCGCCCTCCTGGAGGAGCACCGGCACGGACTGCTCGGGGTCTGCCTGGGCCACGAACTGCTCGCGGACGCGCTGGGGCTGCCGCTGGTCCGCAAGGCGGAGCCGGCCCAGGGGGCGCAGATCCGGATCGACCTCTTCGGCAACGAGGAGACAGTCGGCTTCTACAACACCTTCACGGCCGCCTGCGACGCGGCGGCGGAGGCCGCGCTGGCCGCCCGCGGGGTGGAGGTGTCCCGGGACCCGGCCACCGGCGAGGTGCACGCGCTGCGCTCGGCCGCCGGGGGCTTCGCCGGGCTCCAGTTCCACCCGGAGTCGGTGCTGACCCTGCGCGGGGCGGAGCTGGTGCGGGAGCTGGTGTCGGGGCTGCGGGCGCCGGCGGCCCGGACCTGATCCGCACGGCCCCGGCCTGACCCACCCGGCTCCCACCCCGTCGGGGTCGACGGGGTGGGCCGGCAGGGGTCAGCCGCGGTGCCGGACGGCGGTCCGGCGCCGCGGGCGGCCGCGCAGCCGGCGGCGCAGCGAGAAGGCCCCGTAGACGACCATGCCGGCGAGGGCGGCGGGCAGGGATTCGGCGGCCACCCCGAGGGCGAAGGCGGTGGAGCCGCCCCAGTCGGCGGCCTCCGCGATCCGGCCGCTGCGGTCCGGGCTGCCGGGGCGGGCCCGGACCGCCCGGCGGAGGTGGTCGGCGGTGCCCAGGAGCATGACCAGCCCCCAGACCAGGAAGACCCACTGGACCCACTGCGGTATCTGCACGCCGCGAGCGTAGGGGCCCCGGCTGAACGGGGGCCGAACGTCACGCGGCGGGCGAGAGGGTGTTCTCGGAGCGGCGCCCGGAGAGGTAGTCGGCGACGTTCGCGACGGTGGTGGCGATGATCTGGCCCACCGCGTCGTGGGTGTAGTACGCCTGGTGAGAGGTGACGACCACGTTCGGGAAGGTGATCAGTCGGGCGAGGGTGTCGTCGGGGACCGCCTCCAGGGACTTGTCCAGGAAGAACACGCCGGCCTCGGCCTCGTACACGTCCAGGCCCACTCCCTCGAAGCGGCCCGCGCGCAGCTCGTCGACCAGGGCGTCGGTGTCCACGAGGCCGCCGCGGCTGGAGTTCACCAGGATCGCGTCGTCCTTCATGGTCTTCAGGGCGGCGGAGTCGATGATGCGGCGGGTGGAGTCCAGCAGCGGCACGTGCAGGCTGATCAGGTCGGACTCGGCGAGCAGCCGGTCCTTGTCCACGTACTCCATGCCGAGGTCGAGGCAGGCCGGGTTCTGCGTGACGTCCCAGCCGAGCAGGTTCATGCCGAAGCCGTGCGCGATCCGGGCGAAGGCCTCGCCGATCTTGCCGGTGCCCAGGACCCCGGCGGTGCGGCCGCGCATGTCGCGGCCGAGGAGGCCGTTGAGGCGGAAGTCGAAGTCGCGGGTGCGGTTGGAGGCCCGCACGATCCTGCGGTTCACGGCCATGGCCAGGGTCCACGCGAACTCGGCGACCGAGTAGGGCGAGTAGTACGAGACCCGGCTGACGGTCATGCCGAGCCGGCGGGCCACGTCCAGGTCGATGTTGTTGAAGCCGGTGGAGCGCTGCGCGATCATCCGGGTGCCGCCCGCGTGCAGGGTCCGCAGGACCCGGCCGTTGAGGTCGGCGTTGACGCTGGAGGAGACGATCTCGTACCCGGCCGCGATGGGCGCGGTGTCCTCGCTGAGGAAGACCTCCACGCAGCGGACCTCGTGACCGTCGCGGAAGGCCTCCTCCAGGAGGGGCTTCTCGTCGGCGGTCACCCCGAACGCCAGGATCTCCACGTGTGCTCCCGCCTCGCGGCGGCGCGCGCCCGGACGGCGCGCACCTCGGACCAAGGGACTCGAACCTTTTGTCACGATAAGGCCCGTGCTCCGGGTGCGCCCGGCGGTGTCCGGCGGCCGGGGGACGGCCGCCGGCCGGGCGGGAGCGCGGCCCCTCGGGCCGGCCGCCCCGCGGATCACCCGAAGAAGACCCCGGCCTCCCGGTAGAGGGCCGGCGGCACGGTGCGGCGCTTCGCGGTCACCGAGGAGAGCGGGACCCGCACCACGTCGTCCCCGCGCAGGGCCACCATCGTGCCGAAGTCCCGGTCGCGGACGGCGTCCACGGCGTGCAGGCCGAACCGGGTGGCCAGCCACCGGTCGAAGGGGCTGGGGGTGCCGCCGCGCTGGACGTGCCCGAGCACGGTGGTGCGGGCCTCCTCGCCGGTCCGGGACTCGATCTCCGCGGCCAGCCGCTCCCCGATGCCCGAGGGCCTGACGTGGCCGAAGGGGTCGGGGGCGCCCGGCCGGGGGACCATCTGCCCCTCCACGGGCAGCGCCCCCTCGGCGACCACCACGATCGGCGCGTAGCTGGACCGGAAGCGGGACTCCACCCAGGCGCAGACACGGCCGGGGTCGAAGCGCTGCTCGGGGATGAGGATGGCGTTGGCCCCGCCCGCGAGTCCGGAGTGCAGGGCGATCCAGCCGGTGCGGCGCCCCATGACCTCCACGACCAGCACCCGCATGTGGGACTCGGCGGTGGTGTGGAGGCGGTCGATGGCCTCGGTGGCGATGCCGACGGCCGTGTCGAAGCCGAAGGTGCGGTCGGTGGCGGCCAGCTCGTTGTCGATGTTCTTCGGCACGCCCACGCAGGGCAGCCCGTACTCGGCGTGCAGCCGGGCCGCCACCCCGAGGGTGTCCTCCCCGCCGATCACGACCAGCGCCTCCACCTCGTGCTTGTCGAGGTTCTCCCGGATCCGGCGGACGCCGTCCGGGGCGGCGAAGGGGTCGGTGCGCGAGGAGCCGAGGACGGTCCCGCCGCGCGGCAGGATGCCGCGGACCTCCGGGATGCCCAGGGGGACGGCGTCGCACTCCAGGGGGCCGCGCCAGCCGTCCCGGAACCCGACGAACCCGTACCCGTACTCCTGGACGCCCTTGCGGACGAGCCCGCGGACGACCGCGTTGAGACCGGGGCAGTCGCCGCCGCCGGTCAGCACTCCGACCTTCAATGGACCTTCCCTTCACCACAGCACCGAGCGGGGCCCTGGGGCGGGCCGCACGCCGGTCACGCTAGGGGCGCCGGGGATCACACCGGAGGGTGAGGGAAGGTGAACTCCGCGAGGCGGGCGGGGGGTTGGGCCCCACCCGTTCACTCGTACGGGGAACTACTCGTCGTCGAGTCCGCGCTCGATGGCGTACCGGACGAGCTCGACGCGGTTGTGCAGCTGGAGCTTGCCCAGGGTGTTCTGGACGTGGTTCTGCACGGTGCGGTGCGAGATCACCAGCCGCTCGGCGATCTGCTTGTACGACAGCCCCTTCGCGACCAGGCGGAGCACCTCGGTCTCCCGGTCGGTGAGCCGGGGGGCGGTGGGCTCGTCGGGGGCGGCGGGGGCCGGGCCCGCCGCCAGCCGCCGGTACTCGCCCAGCACCAGGCCCGCCAGGCCCGGGGTGAACACCGGGTCGCCGGCCGCGGTGCGGCGGACGGCGTCGATCAGCTCCTCGGCCCCGGCGGACTTCAGGAGGTAGCCGGTGGCCCCGGCCTTCACGGCCTCCAGCACGTCGGCGTGCTCCCCGCTCGCGGACAGCACCAGCACCCGCGGCGCGGGGTCGGAGCCGACCAGCTCCCGGCAGACCTGCGCCCCGGGCATGCCGGGCAGGTTCAGGTCCAGCACCAGGACCTCGGGGCGGACGGCGCGCGCCCGGCGGACGGCCTGGGGGCCGTCACCGGCGGTGGCCACCACCTCGCAGCCGGCGGCCGCCAGGTCGCGGGCGACCGCGTCCCGCCACATCGGGTGGTCGTCGACCACCATCACCCGGACCGGGGCGGCCTCCGCGGCCGTGTCGTGCTCGTTCATCGGGTGTGCGTCCTCCCCCTGGGCGCCTTCGGCACCTTCAGTTCCACTTCCGTGCCCTGTCCGGGCACCGAGACCAAGTCGGCGGTGCCGCCCAGGTCCCGCAGCCGGCCGCGGATGGACTGGGCCACCCCGAGGCGCCCCTCCCCCGCGGCCTGCTCCAGCCGTCCGGCCGGGATGCCCGGCCCGTCGTCGCGGACCGTGACGATCACCTCGTCGGGCTCGTCCTCCACGAGGATCCAGGCCCGGGCCTCCTCGCCGGCGTGCCGGCGGACGTTGTCCAGGGCCGCGCCCACCGCCGCGGCCAGCTCGCGGGCGGCCGGACCGGGCAGCGGCACCGGCGCACCGGGCTCGGCGAAGGTGACCCGGGAGCAGGCGTACGGGGCGAGCAGGGTCCGCAGATCGGTGCCGCCCTCCGGCTCCTCCGGACCGTCCTCCTCCACGGCCCGCACCAGGGCGCCCCGGGAGGCGTCCGCGGAGACCCGGGAGGCCGGCAGCAGACCGCCGGTCACCAGGGTGCGCAGGGCCACCTCCTGCTCCCCGGCCATCCGGCCCAGCTCGGCGGCCTCGCCGCCGATCTCGGTGCCGCGCCGCTGGACCATGGCGAGGACCTGGAGGACCCCGTCGTGGATGTCGCGGGCCAGGCGCTCCCGCTCGCGGGTGGCGGCCTCGATCTCCAGGGCGCGGGCGAGGGTGGCCTCACTGGCGCGGGCCACCTCGACCACGTAGCCGATGGCGATGGAGGCCACCCACACGAGCAGGACGTTGTGCGCGGTGTCCCGGGTGATCTCCCCGCGCTGGGCGACGTTGGCGACGGCGACGAAGGTGGAGGCGAACAGGGCCCAGCGCCAGCCGCCCTTGAGGGCGAAGGCGAGCACGGAGCCGGCCGTCCAGATGGAGGGCAGGGTGGGACCGCCCGAGGTGATCCGCTCCGTCGAGTCCACGAGCGGGGTCAGCAGGATCCCGACGAGGGCCAGGGCCAGGTCGCAGCCCAGGAACCGGCGGGTGCAGGCCGTCGCGGAGGCCACCCGGGGCAGGGTGGCCAGGGTCCAGACCGCCAGCACCGCCAGGTAGCCGACGGCCACGGCCGGCCGCTGGAACTGCCGGTACGCGGAGGCGAACAGCAGCACCGCGTAGACCATGGTCAGGACGCGGTAGGCGGTCAGGGCGCGCCACAGCGGCTGCTCGACCGACATCCTCACGACCCGCTCGCGCTTGGCCATCCCCCACCCCCGGACGTACCGCCGGACCCGCCCGACCTAGCGGTCCGGGTCCGTCTCCGCCTTCTCGGCCTGCTCGGCCTTCGCCTCCGCCTGCGCGGCCTTCTCGGTCTTCGCCAGTTCGGCCTTCTCGGCCTTCTCGGCCTTGGCCTGCTCGGCCTTCTCCGCCTTGGCGGCCTTCTCGGCCTCGGCGATCTGGCGCTTGGCGGCCGTGGCGTAGACGTCCACGTACTCCTGGCCGGAGAGCTTCATGATCTCGTACATGACCTCGTCGGTCACCGAGCGCAGGATGAAGCGGTCCCCGTCCATGCCGTGGTAGCGACTGAAGTCCAGGGGCTTGCCGATCCGGATGCCGGGGCGCATCAGCTTGGGGACGACCTTGCCGGGGGGCTGGATCTTCTCGGTGTCGATCATGGCGATCGGGATCACCGGGGCGCCGGTGGCCAGGGCCACCCGGGCCAGCCCGCCGGGCTTGCCGCGGTAGAGGCGGCCGTCCGGGGAGCGGGTGCCCTCCGGATAGATGCCGAACAGCTCACCGCGCTCGATGACCTCGATGCCGCTCTTGATCGCGGCCTCGCCGGCGCCGCGGGCCCCGGACCGGTCCACGGGGAGCTGGCCCACGCCCTTGAAGAAGGCGGCCGTCAGCTTGCCCTTGACCCCGGGGGAGGTGAAGTACTCCGCCTTGGCGATGAAGGTGACCTTCCGGTCCAGCACCGCGGGGAGGAAGAAGGAGTCGGAGAAGGAGAGGTGGTTGCTCGCGAGGATCGCCGGCCCCTCGGCGGGAATGTTCTCGAGGCCCTCCACCCAGGGCCTGAAGGCGAGCTTCAGGGATCCCCCGATGGAGAACTTCATTGCGCCGTAGATCAACTCGAATGCCTTCCTGTGTCCGTCGAACAGACCTTAACCCCTGAGGGGCCCGCCCTCCCGCCCACGTCCGGCCCGTGGCGGGGCGCGGACGGGCACCGTCGGGCACGACGACCCTGGTCGGTGTCGGCCCGGTCGCGTACCGTGAAGTACACACTGCGCGCACCCCTCCATCCGTGCCTGCATCCGTGCCCGATCGAACAGGAGATCCCGCGTGCCCGTCCTCCCTGGAGCCGAGCCGTTCCGCCACGAGGGCGGAAAGGTCGGCGTGCTCCTCTGCCACGGTTTCACCGGTTCCCCGCAGTCCCTGCGCCCCTGGGCCGAGTACCTGGCCGAGCGGGGCCTGACGGTGTCCCTGCCGCTGCTCCCAGGGCACGGCACGCGCTGGGAGGACATGCAGCTGACCGGCTGGCAGGACTGGTACGCCGAGGTGGACCGGGCGCTGCGGGAGCTGCTGGAGCGCTGCTCCGAGGTGTTCGTGTTCGGTCTGTCGATGGGTGGTGCGCTGACCCTGCGGCTGGCCGCCCGGCACGGGGACGCGGTCCGCGGGATCGTGCTGGTCAATCCGGCGAACAAGGTGCACGACCCGCTGGCGGTGGCGCTGCCCGTGGCGAAGCACTTCATAAGGTCCACGCCGGGCATCGCCAGTGACATCGCCAAGGAGGGGGTGGCCGAGGTGGGGTACGACCGGGTGCCGACCCGGGCCGCGCACTCGCTGCGCGATTTCCTGCGGTTGGTGGACGCCGAACTGCCGCAGGTGACGCAGCCGGTGCTGCTGCTGCACAGCCCGCAGGACCACGTGGTGCCGCCGGCGGACTCGGCGCGGGTGCTCAGCCGGATCTCCTCCACCGATGTCACGGAGACCCTGCTGGAACACAGCTACCACGTCGCGACGTTGGACCATGACGCAGGGCAGATCTTCGAGGACAGTTTCGCTTTCATCGGCCGCCTCTCTCCGAGTGTCGGCAGGGAGGGGACGGCCACCGGTGGCTGAACACGAGGACCGCGATCCCCAGACGTCCGGGAGCGGTGAACCGCTCGACGAGGAGGCGGCCTGGGCCGCCATCGTCGCGGGGTACGGGGAGGAGCCGGCGGACCCGCCGGGCTCCAAGCCGTTCAAGCCGATCGAGGACCTGTTGCTGCCGGAGGCGGACGTCAACCCGCTCCCGGCGGCCGGGGCCACGAAGGAGAAGGAACCGGAGGACCCGGGCGCGGCGAAGCCGCCGCTGGGCAGCTCCGTGGTGTTCGCGCCGGGGGTGGGCCCGCGGGACCACTCGTTGGCCGAGCCCTCCGAGGAGGACCTCGACGCGAGCGACGAGGGGCACTTCGTGCCGCCGGAGCCGCCGCCGCTGCCGGAGGCCGACACCACGGCCAAGTTCGCCTGGCTGGCGGTGGTGGGCGGTCCGCTGCTGCTGTTGCTGGCGGTGCTGCTCCAGTGGGAGATGACCTGGTGGCTGACCACCCTCGGGGTGGGCGGTTTCCTGGGGGGCTTCGCCACGTTGGTGGCGCGGATGCAGCACGACGACGACGTGGACGGGGACGACCCGGGCCGCGGCGCGGTGGTCTGACCCCTTCCGCGGAGGGCTTCACCGGCCCCGCTCCCCTTCGAGGAGGGGGCGGGGCCGGTCGTCGTTCCGGGACCGGGAACGGATCAGCCGGCGGGGAGGCGGAGGGCGGCGAGGACCGGCAGGTGGTCGGTGGCGGCGGTCAGGTCGGCGCGGGGCAGCGCGGGTACCCCGCAGCCCAGGACCTCGATGCCGGGGGTGGCGAAGACGGCGTCGATGCGTTTGCGGGGTGCGGTGGCCGGCCAGGTCGGCGAGCCGCCCCAGGGCCGTACGGCCGCGCAGTCCTGGAGGCTGTCGGCCAGCAGCCGGAAGGCCCCGCCGCCGGGCTCCTCGTTGATGTCCCCGGCGGCCACCGCGTGCGGGGCGCCGAGGCCGGCGAGCCGGTCGAGGAGCATCCCGGCCTGGGTGCGACGTTCGGCGGCCTGGAGGGAGAGGTGGGTGGAGAGGACGCCGAGGCGGGCCCCGCCGAAGCGGACCACGGCGGTGGCGAAGCCCCGCCGGTGGAGTCCGGGGGTGCGGGGCAGCAGGACGTCCTCGGTGCGTTCGACGGTGGCGCGCAGGGAGCACAGCAGCAGGGGCCCGGCGGCGGTGCCGCCGCCGGAGAGGACCACGAGGTCGCTCTTGGCGGCGAGGCGGGCGGCGTGCTTGCGCCAGCGGAAGAAGATCGGTGCTTCCTGGACGAGGACCAGGTCGGGGGCGCAGGCCCGGACGACCCGGGCCACGGCGTCCTCGTCGTCGCGGAGGGAGCGGATGTTGTAGCTGAGGACCCTGATCACGGCGGAGCCGTCGGGGCCGGTGGCGGAGCGGGGCAGGTCCTCGGGGCCGGGGGCGGCACCGGTGGGTGCGGCCGGGGCGGCGGCGGGGGTGACGGTGGTGCTGGGGGTGGGGGCATCCCTGTCGGGCACGGCGTCCATGGGACCAACATAGGCAGCCAGATCGGAAGAGCACAACGTCTGAACTCCAGTCACA
>NZ_JBEOSD010000049.1:0-49920 GCF_040302735.1 Streptomyces sp. NPDC097619
TACTGCAGGGGGGACCCTGTGGGAGAGTAGGACGCCGCCGAACAATCATTGTGGGGGAGCCCCGCACCTTATGGTGCGGGGCTTTTCTGCGTTTAGGGTCGGGGCATGACCTATGACCTCGTCATCTTCGACAACGACGGTGTGCTCGTGGACAGCGAGCCCGTTGCGAACACCATCCTCGCGGCCTACCTCACCGAACTGGGCCACCCCACCAGCTACGAGGACTCCCTGCGGGACTACATGGGGGCCGCCGTCCACCGCGTCCACGACCTCATCGGCGAACGCACCGGACAACGACTGCCGGCGGACTTCGACGCCACCCTGCACGCCCGCACCGCCGCCGCCTTCGCGCGGGAGCTGCGGCCCGTGGAAGGCGTGGTCGAGGTCCTCGAAGAACTCCGCGCCCGCGGCGTCCCCTACTGCCTGGCCTCCTCCGGCAGCCACGCGCGGATCCGCGTCGGACACCGCAGTGCCGGACTCACCCCCTGGTTCCCGGAGGCCCTCATCCACAGCGCCGAGGACGTCGGCAAGGGCAAGCCCGCCCCCGACCTGTTCCTGTACGCGGCAGAGCGGATGGGCGTGGAGCCCGCCCGCTGCCTCGTCGTCGAGGACAGCGCCCTCGGGGTGCGGGCCGCCGTCGCCGCCGGCATGGACGTCGTCGGCTACACCGGCATGACCCCGCCGGCCGAACTGGCCGGTGCCACCCACCTCTTCGGGCACATGAAGGAACTGCCCGCGCTGATCCGAGGCTGACCCGCACCCGGCTCCGGCCCGCCCCCGGGCCCACCCGGGACCGGCGGCCGAACCCGCCGGATCCGGCCACGTCCGGGACCTACCCACCGGTAGTGGCGGGGCCTACGCTGTGCGGCCATGACAGACGTGCGCCTGCGGCGCGGCCGGGCAGCCCTGGCGTTCAGCTTCTTCGTGCAAGGGGTCACCTTCGCCCTGCTCGTCACCAGGATCCCGGCCATCCAGGACCGGTACGGGATATCCGACGGGCTGCTGCCCGTCTTCCTGGCGGCCGTGCCCGTCCTCGCCGGGGTGGCGAGCGTCGCCACCGAGAGGCTCGTCCGCAGGACCCCGCCCAGCGTCGTCCTGCGCTGGTCCCAGCCGGTCGTCCTGCTGTCCCTCCTGGCCGTCGGCGCGGGCGGGCGGCTCTGGCAGGCCGCGGCGGCCCTGGCCGCCTTCGGCCTGGCCGTGGGCGCCCTCGACGCCTCCATGAACATGCTCGGCGTCAGCCTCCAACGGCAGTACGGGCGCAGCATCATGCTGGGCTTCCACGCCGCCTACAGCCTCGGCGGGATCGCGGGAGCCTCCGCGGCCTGGGCGGGGGCGCACTGGAAGCTGCCGCTGTTCACCGGGTACCTGCCCGCCGTGGCCCTGCTGCTGCCGCTGGCCCTCCTGGCCAGTCGGCGCTACGCGGACGCCCCCGGCACGGTCCCCGCCCCCGGGGGGAAGGCCGGAGACCCCGAGGGGGTCGGAGGGGCCGGGAGGGCGCCGGAGGCCGCCGCGCGGCCGTCCGGGGGTCCCGCGGTCCCCGGGCCGGGCTCCGCCGGGTTCTTCCGGCCGCTGCTGCCGCTCTGCCTGGTGATGGCCTGCGCGTACATCGGGGACTCCACCGTGGCCAACTGGAGCGCCAAGTACCTCCAGGACGTGCTGGGCAGCTCCGAGCAGCTCGCCACCGTCCCCTACACCGTGTACATGGTCACCACGCTGCTCGGTCGGGCCGTCGGCGACCGCGGGGTGCGGCGCTTCGGGGCGGTCGCCGTCGTGCGGGCCGGCACCCTGCTCGCGGCCGCCGGGTTCGGGGTGGTGGCCGCCGCCCGGGGGCCGTGGTCCGGGATGCTCGGCTTCACGCTGCTGGGCTTCGGGCTGTGCGTGATCGTGCCGCAGACCTTCGCGGCCGCGGGCCGGCTCTTCCCCGGGCACTCGGACGCCGCCGTGGCCCGGCTCAACATCTTCAACTACGTCGGCTTCCTGATCGGTTCCCCGCTCGTCGGCGCCCTCGGCGACGCCTTCGACTACCGGCTCGCGATGCTCGTCCCCATGGCGCTCGTACTTGGGACTCTCGTCCATGCCCCCTCGTTCGCCGCGGAAGGCGACCGCTACCGTGGCGGGCATGAGCGGGCGCGGACTGTTGATGTGGGACGAGGCGGTCACGGGGTATGACTTCGGACCGAGCCATCCGATGGACCCGGTGCGACTGGCACTGACCATGGGGCTGGTGCGGGCCTTCGGCCTGGACCGGGAGATCGAGGTGCGCGCCGCGCCGCCGGCCGGGGACTCCACCCTGCGGCTCGTCCACCGCGAGGACTACGTGGCCGCCGTCCGGGCCGTCTCCGCCGACCCGGATTCCGCCGACGGCTCCTACGGACTCGGTACCCCCGACGACCCGGCGTTCGCCGGGATGCACGAGGCCTCCGCGCTGATCGCCGGGCAGTCCGTGGCCGCCGCCGAAGCCGTCTGGCGGGGCGAGGCCCGGCACGCGGTGAACTTCGCGGGCGGACTGCACCACGCGATGCCCGGCGGCGCCGCCGGGTTCTGCGTGTACAACGACGCCTCCCTCGCCATCGCCCGTCTCCTCGAACTCGGCGCCGAACGCGTGGCGTACGTGGACGTGGACGTCCACCACGGGGACGGGGTGCAGGCCGCCTTCTGGGACGACCCCCGCGTCCTCACCGTTTCCCTGCACGAACACCCCCGCACCCTCTTCCCGCAGACCGGCTGGCCCGAGGAGACCGGCGGGCCGGGGGCCGAGGGCACCGCCGTCAACGTGGCCCTGCCGGCCGGCACGGGCGACGAGGGCTGGCTGCGGGCCTTCCACGCCACCGTGCCCGAACTCCTCGCCGAGTTCCGGCCGCAGGTGCTGGTGACCCAGCACGGGGCCGACACCCACATCGAGGACCCGCTGGCCCACCTCGCCGTGACCGTGGACGCCCAGAGGCTCGTCCAGGAGGCCTGCCACGAGCTGGCCCACGAGCACGCCGACGGGCGCTGGCTGGCCCTCGGCGGGGGCGGGTACGCCGTCGTGGACGTGGTGCCGCGCTCCTGGACCCACCTGGTGGGGATCGCCGCCCACCGGCCGGTGGACCCGGCCGCGGAGACCCCGGACAGCTGGCGGCACGAGGTGTACGCCCGGACCCGGCAGCCCGCCCCCGCCCGTATGACGGACGGCCGGACCCCCGCCTGGCGGGACTGGGAGGCCGGGTACGACCCCGCCGACCGCACCGACCAGGCCGTCCTCGCCACCCGCCGCTCGGTGTTCCCGCTCCTCGGCCTGTTGGCCTGAGGCCCGCCCGGACCGGGGCGCCGGCCGTCCGCCGAACGCGCCGGTATTAGCCCGACGGTGGGGAGTGCGGGCGGATGCCGGGCCGTACCGGCGGGGATGCGTCAGCATCGGAGGGTGTTGAGCACCGGCGCCCTCCGCGCCCATCTGCTGGCCGCCCGGTTGGCCGGTCCCGTGGCCACCACCCGGGAGGAAAGCCTGCGCAGCTACCGGCTGTTCGCCGCCCGCGACCCGCGGGTGCTCCTCGGGCTCGACCCCGACCGGCCGTGGACGGAACGGGACCTGCTGCTGCTGATGGCCGACAAGTGCGGGGTGCCCCCCGAGCCGGACCGGGTCACCGGCCCCGACCTCATCGACCCCGGGCGGACCCTGGACCGGCTCGACGCCTTCGCCGCCCGGTTACGGGACGTGGTCGCCCGGCGGGCGCCCGTTCTGATCGGCACCGGCCACCCGCACCGGCTGCTCGGCTTTTACGCCGGGTTGGCAGACGCGTTGTCGGCGGCGGGATGTGAAGTGCTCACCCCCGCGCAGGGTGTCGCACTCGACGTGACGGCCCGGTTCGGCGTACGCCGGTACACCCTCGATTACGTACGGGGCGTCGCACTGGTGCGAGAACCCGGCGCCCGGCCTCCAGGAGGCGCCACCGGCGCACACTCCCATTCCCCGCTCCCGGTTCGGCTCGCGCTGGACGCCCTCGCGGCGGCCGGAGGGCCCCTGCCGGAGCTGGTCATCGGGGACCACGGCTGGGTCTGCGGTGCAGGTCAGCTGGGCTTTGAGGCCATCGGGCTGGCAGATGCGGATGATCCCGCCCTGTTCGTGGGAGAGGCCGAGGGGCGGGTGTCGGTGGCCGTTCCGCTTGATGATGCCGTGCGCGCCGATCACTACCTGCCCCTGGTGCGCTTTGTCCTCAATAGGGCATGTATGCCGGGGTAATTCCTGTGGAATTCGATGTCCGCTGCTCCTCTTCCCCACTCGTACCACCCGCCCCTACTCTGGGGAGTGAGCGTGCGACGACGGGGAGTAACCGGAGGGGAAGCCGGTTGCCCGTCATGCGCGGAAGGTCAAGGTGTGACATGGCTGCTGGCGAGAGGCCTCTCAGTGAGGTCGTGTTCCTGACCGTGGCGGAGGTCGCCTCGGTGATGCGAGTGTCGAAGATGACCGTGTACCGACTGGTGCACAACGGTCATCTGCCCGCGATCCGGGTGGGCCGGTCCTTCCGGGTGCCCGAGAACGCGGTCCACGAGTACCTCCGAGAGTCCTATGTGGGGGTGGAGTCGGCCTGACCGTGACCCCCCGGGGCACCCCCGGTGGCACTCGGATTACAAGCACGGCTCCGCGGCGGGTAGGCTAGGCCGACGTAGGTCGTGTGGGCCCAGACAGCCCCGCACCGAGATGTCCCCGCCAACGCGGGGGTTGACCAAGTGAGCGAGGGTAGTCGTGGGCTCTGTTATCAAGAAGCGGCGTAAGCGGATGGCCAAGAAGAAGCACCGCAAGCTGCTGAAGCGCACCCGCGTCCAGCGTCGTAACAAGAAGTAAACGGCAGCTGTACGTGTTCTCCGCAGCCCCTCCGCCATTCTGTGGTGGGGGGGCTGCGGTGTATCCAGGACCGTGTGCGGGGTACCGCGGACGGCCGGCAGTGAAGGGGAGGCGCTGATCGTGGGGAAGGTCGTGCTGGTGACCGGGGCCGCCCGGCCGCTCGGCAGCCGCTTCGTGCGGAAGGTCGTGCAGGATCCGGGGGTGGACCGGGTCATCGCCGTGGACCTCGTGGAACCGCCCCGTCCGCTGGAGGGGGCCACCTTCCTCCGCGCGGACATCCGACAGCCGTCCATCGGCCGGATCCTCGCCGAGCACGCCGTGGACACGGTGGTGCACCTGGCCGTCACGGCCACCCCGGTCTCCGGCGGCGGACGGACCTCCGTGAAGGAGGCCAACGTCATCGGGACCATGCAGCTGCTCGGAGCCTGCCAGAAGTCCCCGACCGTCCGCCGGTTCGTGGTGAAGTCCTCCACCCACGTGTACGGGGCCGCGGCCCGGGACCCCGCCGTGTACACCGAATCCACCCAGCCCAAGACCCTGCCCTCCGGCGGCTTCGCCAAGGACGTGGCCGAGGTCGAGGGGTACGTGCGCGGGTTCGCGCGGCGCCGCCCGGACGTGGCGGTCTGCGTGCTGCGCTTCGCGAACATCCTCGGACCGCGCGCCGACTCCCCGCTGGCGGCGTACTTCTCGCTCCCGGTGCTGCCCACCGTGCTGGGCTACGACCCGCGCCTGCAGTTCGTCCACGAGGACGACGTGGTCGACGTGGTGGCCCTGGCCGCCGCGGAACCCCGGCGCGGCACCCTCAACAGCGGCACCTTCAACATCGCGGGGGACGGGGTCCTCACCCTCTCGCAGTGCTCGCGGCGGCTGGGACGGCCCACGGCCCCGCTGCTGCTGCCCGCCCTCACCTGGGTCGGGGCGGCCCTGCGGACCGTCCGGGCCCTGGACTTCTCCCCGGAGCAGATCCGGCTCCTCACGCACGGGCGGGTCGTGCAGACCACCCAGATGCGGGAGGTGCTGGGCTTCACCCCCCGCTACACCACCGCCGGGACCTTCGCGGACTTCGCCGCGAGCCGCGGCACCGGGCTGCTGCCGCCCGCCGCGCTGGCGCGGACCGTGGACCGGTTCGCGGAACTGCTGGACACCGATGCCCCGGCGGCCGGGTCCGCCGCCGGCACCCGCCGGGCCGACGAGGGAGCGCACAGATAATGGCCGACGCCAAGGTCATCCCGTTCGACGAGGACCGGGACCGCAGCCGCGGCGCGGCCGCCCCCCGGGTGCCCCGGCGGCGCACCGGCACCGGCCGGCGGCCCGCGGCGGAGACCCCGCCCGTGGCGGCCGTCCCGGACGGGCCCGCTCCCGAGGAGACCTCCCCGGAGTCGGCGGGGTCCGCGGAGCCGGGCGGAACGCCCGCCGCCGGTCCGGCCGGGGCCTCCTGGGACCGCCGGCTCGCGGGCGGCCTGGCCTTCCTGCGGCGCCGGGTCACCGGCGAGTACCCGGTGGACGAGTTCGGGTACGACGAGGAACTGACCGACCAGGTCCTGATGACCCTGATGCGGCCCCTGTACGAGAAGTACTTCCGGGTCGAGGTGAAGGGGATCGAGAACATCCCGACCGAGGGCGGGGCGCTGATCGTGGCGAACCACTCGGGGACCCTGCCCCTGGACGGGCTGATGCTTCAGGTCGCCGTGCACGACGAGCACCCGGCGCAGCGGCACCTGCGCCTGCTGGCGGCGGACCTGGTGTTCATGCTGCCGGTGGTGAACGAGCTGGCGCGGAAGGCCGGGCACACCCTGGCCTGCGCGGAGGACGCGCAGCGGCTCCTGGAGGCGGGGGAGCTGGTGGGCGTGATGCCGGAGGGCTTCAAGGGGATAGGGAAGCCGTTCGGGGACCGGTACCGGCTGCAGCGCTTCGGTCGGGGCGGGTTCGTCTCCACGGCCCTGCGGGCGGGGACGCCGATCGTGCCGTGCTCCATCGTGGGCGCGGAGGAGATCTATCCGATGGTCGGGAACGCGAAGACCCTGGCGAGGCTGTTGGGGCTGCCGTACTTCCCGGTGACGCCGACCTTCCCGTGGCTGGGTCCGCTGGGCATGCTGCCGCTGCCGACGAAGTGGACGATCCAGTTCGGGGAGCCGATCGTGACGGACACCTATCCGCCGGAGGCGGCGGAGGATCCGATGCTGATGTTCAACCTGACCGATCAGGTGCGGGAGCAGATCCAGCACACCCTGTACAAGCTGCTGGTACAGCGGCGGTCGGTCTTCTTCTGAAGTCCGACCGCCGCCGCCGCACCAGCGGGGTCAGCCCACGTCCTCCGACTTGAGCCCCAGTCCGGGCAGGATGCCCGGGAGGAGCGGGGGGAGCGTGATCTCGGGTGCCGCCGGCTCCGGGCTGGGAGAGGCGGGGTTGCTCGGTCCGGGCTTCGGCGGGTCGAGGATGTCGCCGAGACCGCCGTCCTCCTCGCCGTCGTCCTCGCCCTGGTCCGGGGCGCCGTTGTCCGGAGGCGTGCTCGGTTCCGGACGTCCGGGGGCCGGTTGGCCGCCGGGGGCGGGGGTGGCGCTGGGCTTCGGGGCCCGGTCGTCCCCGCCGGTACCGCCCGGGTGGGCGTCGGAGGGGCTGCCGGAGCCGGACCCGTTGCGGCTCTGTTGGGGAGCCTTCGGGAACAGCGACTCCAGCGGGGCCACTTCTTCGTCTATGGCGTCGAAGACCGAGTTCACCTGGTCGCCCACGTCGGTGAGCTGGGCGGGCAGTCGCTCGCGCAGCTTGCCCCAGGCGTCCCGGTGGGAGCGGGAGAAGGAGGACAGGGTCTGGATCGGCCCGAGCGAGCCGTCCCTCTCGTAGGCCGTGTGGAGGAGCCGGTGGCCCTCCTCGGCATCGTGTTTCACGCTGGACAGCGCGCGCCTGATCTCGCCCAGGGATTCGTGGTCGAGGGCCCCGGCCCGGTCCCGTTCCATGAGGCGACGGGCCTCGTGGAGCCGGGTGGAGGCCTGGTCGAGGTACAGCTCCCCGCGGTCGCCCTCGTCGTCGGCCATGGTGAGCCGGATGTCCTCCATGCCCCGTTTCACGGGGTAGAGGGAGTCACCCGGCAGGGCGTCCGTGCTGGCAGCGGCCACTCCGCTGAAGGCCCCGGCCGCCACACCCACGGTGAGGCCGCCCGCTGCGATGCCCTTGGACCAGCGGGAGCGGGGCCGCAGTTTCCGGAGCGAGGTCGCCCGGTGGGCGCCGCGGCCGGTCCGCTGTTCGGGCAATTGAGGGTCCGCCGGGGCACCGCCCAACGATCCCTCCATCACCATGGCCTCCATGGCGGCCACGAGCTGTGCTCGCTGCACCACTTTGACCTCGGGGTCCAGCATCGGGCGCGGCAGCTCGCCGAGTCCGTTCGCCAGGGCCAACAGCCGGTCGTGCTCGCCCGGTTCGGCAGCTCCGGCCGGGGCCTCGGGCTGTTCGGCCGCCGTCTCCGCAGGGTCGGACGGGGTCCGATCCTCCAGGGCCTGGGCGAAGGCGTTCGCCCGCCGGTGCGTCGGAACGTTCGCGATCACTGGCGGCACCTCCTCTCGTCATGACGATCGACTCCGCTATGTGCCCGGAAGGTTGCCTTCCAAGAGCGCATGCACTCTTTCGAGTGAGTTGCTGCGGGCATGGCGTGTCCACAGGGAGTCTGCAATCCGCACAACGAGCGGCGCGGCAGTTGGGTTACGGACGAAGGATGATCGGACCACAGCGTCATGGGTTGGGGTATCGCTACTTGTCGGTCGTGGGTCAGCGGGCGTCGTCCGGGAGCAGCCGGGCCAGGGTGCGTACGGCCCGGTACTGGAGGGTCTTGATGGCGCCCTCGTTCTTGCCCATCACCCGGGCGGTCTCGGCCACCGAGAGGCCCTGCAGGAAGCGCAGGGTCACGCATTCCTGCTGTTGGGGATTGAGCTTGCGGACTGCCTCCAGCAGGGCGGCGTTGGAGAGGGACTCCAGGACGGAGTCCTCGGGACTCCGTTCGACCTCGTTGGCGTCGAGCATCTCGCCCGTGGTCACCTCCAGCCGGAACCGGCTGGATTTGAAGTGGTCGGCGACCAGGTTGCGGGCGATGGTGACGAGCCAGGCGCCGAAGTCACGGCCCTGCCAGGTGAAGGTGGAGATGCGTCGGAGGGCGCGCAGGAAGGTCTCACTGGTGAGGTCCTCCGCGGTGGCCTTTCCGCCGACGCGGTAATAGATGTAGCGGTAGACCGTGTCGCTGTACTGGTCGTACAGCCGACCGAAGGCCTCGGCCTCGCCGGCCTGGGCCCGCTCGACGAGGTCCATCATGCGGGCGCTGTCGCTGTCCGCGGTGGGGCGGCGGGCGGTGGACGTGGCTGCGGTCCCTCCGGACTCGGTCCGGTGGGACCCGGAACCTCCGCCGCGGCCGCGTCTGCCCACCGTCGCGCCCCCGTCGGTCAGGGCGTAGCAAGGACCGGCAGGACCGAGGCCGGCAGGGACCGCGGCGGCGAAGGCGGGGACGGCGTACGCGGTGGGGACGAAACCGCGCAGGTGGTCGATGACCACCGCGCGGAGCGTAGCCAGGCCCGAGGCGTCAACCCCGACAGGTGGGTACACGGGACTCCCAGAGGCAGAGCTTCCATCACGTGCAGTGCGGGACCGTTGCCTCGTCCGCCGGTTCGGTGCCGGGGAGGAGGGGTGCCCGTATGCGTTTGAGGAGAATAACGCTTCGTACAGGCAGCGCTACACCCAGTTGCTCAAATCATCGCTTCCGACACTTCTGTTGCGTGTCGAGGGCATATTCAGTCGCTGTTCGTGATCGCTTGCTGATCACTTCTGCGTGCGGAATGGCTGGTTCCGATGTGGGAACTGGCCGAGTGGAGGCATGCCGAGTGGCCCGCCCGGAGGGCGGGTAGAGCTCGGAGAATGTGCGGCGGGAGCCGGGCCGCGGTTACTTGCGGCGGCGGTGCAGGGCCACTGCGGCGGCCGTACCGCCTGCCAGGGCGCCCACCCCGGCGGCCGCGGGGATGCCGACCTTCGCGGCCTTGCGGCCGGTGCGGTAGTCGCGCAGCCGCCAGTCGTGGGCCCGGGCGTGCTTGCGCAGTTTCGTGTCGGGATTGATCGCGTACGGATGTCCGACCAGTGACAGCATCGGGATGTCGTTGTGCGAATCGCTGTAGGCCGCGCAGCGGTCGAGGTCCAGGCCCTCGGCGGCGGCCAGGGCGCGGACCGCCTCCGCCTTCGCGGGGCCGTGCAGCGGCTCGCCGACCAGTCGCCCGGTGTACACCCCGTCCACGGATTCGGCGACGGTGCCCAGAGCGCCGGTCAGGCCGAGCCGGCGGGCGATGATCGTGGCGGTCTCCACCGGGGCGGCGGTCACCAGCCAGACCTTCTGTCCGGCGTCGAGGTGGGCCTGGGCCAGGGCGCGGGTGCCGGGCCAGATCCGCTCGGCCATGTACTCGTCGTAGATCTCCTCGCCGATGTCCATCAGTTCGGAGACCCGGTGGCCCTTGACGATGGACAGGGCGCTGTCGCGCGCGTCCTGCATGTGCTCCGGGTCCTCGACCCCGGCCAGGCGGAACCACGCCTGTTGCCAGGCGAAGCGGGCCAGTTCGCGGCGGCGGAAGAACTCGCGCTTGTACAGGCCCCGGCCGAAGTGGAAGATCGCGGCGCCCTGCATGACGGTGTTGTCGAGGTCGAAGAAGGCGGCGGCGAGGTCGTCCCCGGCCACCGGGAACTCCGGTTCGACGGGGGCTTCGGGCGCGTCGGCGGCGGGTGCGTGCTCCGCTTCGGCGGGGCCGGGTGGGGTGTCCGTCCCGGCCGTCGTCTTGCGGGCGGCTTCGGCCGAAGCCTCGCCTGCCAGCACGCTCCGGGCGGTCGCCGGGCGCTTACCGGGTGTGAGCCATCGCAGAGCGGCCATGGGGCGAGCATAGTCAACCTGTTCGGAAGGTTCCGAACCGCGCGGATGCCGGGGCGTGAACTCTGCGGGGCGGCGGTGTTACGCGCCCGGCGCGGGAGAATGGGGGCATGAGCCCCCTGCTGCGTCGCAAGGAAAAGCGGAACCCCGCCGAGCGGGTCGTCACCTTGATCGGGAAGCCGGGCTGTCACCTCTGTGACGAAGCCCGGGAAGTCGTCGGGAAGGTGTGCGCGGAGACCGGTTCCGCATGGGAGGAGAAGGACATCTCCCGGGACGAGGAGTTGTATGCCCGGTATTGGGAGCAGATCCCGGTGGTGCTCGTGGACGGGGAGCAGCACACCTTCTGGAGGGTGAACCCGGAGCGGCTCCGTCGGGCATTGGTCGGCTGACCGGCCGCCCGGTTACCATCGTGGGCGTTTTGAGCGGTATCGGGGGCCTATGACAGAGGAGTGTGTTCCGCTTTGCCCCCTTCGGCACGTGGACGCGCGCGGCGCGCCGGCAGTTCCCGCGCCGCGGGCCCGCAACGCGTGACCCCGGTCACTTTGGTCGGACAAAGCGGACACAATCTTTGTGCACACGTTCACAAAGGCATAGCCTGCACTCGACGGGGCGGTCCTGGGACATGTGGCCGCCTGCAGCCCCGCTCATCCCGCAGGAGCATCGTGGCAACTGGCCGAACCCACCGACCGGCGACCCGCAGCCGAGGCATTCCCGAGGCCACCGTCGCCCGGCTCCCGCTGTACCTGCGGGCCCTCACCGCGCTGTCCGAGCGCTCGGTGCCGACCGTCTCCTCCGAGGAACTGGCCGCCGCCGCCGGCGTCAACTCGGCCAAGCTGCGCAAGGACTTCTCCTACCTCGGCTCCTACGGCACCCGCGGGGTCGGCTACGACGTCGAGTACCTCGTCTACCAGATCTCCCGCGAGCTGGGCCTCACGCAGGACTGGCCCGTCGTCATCGTCGGCATCGGCAACCTGGGCGCCGCCCTGGCCAATTACGGGGGCTTCGCCTCCCGAGGCTTCCGCGTGGCCGCGCTCATCGACGCCGACCCGGCCATGGCCGGCAAGCCGGTGGCGGGCATCGCCGTCCAGCACACCGACGAGCTGGAACGGATCATCGAGGACAACGGCGTCTCCATCGGCGTGATCGCCACCCCCGCCGGAGCCGCGCAGCAGGTCTGCGACCGCCTGGTGGCCGCCGGCGTGACCTCCATCCTGAACTTCGCGCCGACCGTGCTGACCGTCCCGGACGGTGTGGACGTGCGCAAGGTGGACCTCTCCATCGAGCTGCAGATCCTCGCCTTCCACGAGCAGCGCAAGGCCGGCGAGGACGCGGGAGCCGCCCCCGCCGTGCCCGTCCCGCCCCGCGAGGCCGCGCCCCGCAAGGCCGCCGGTGACACCGGCAACGACGGCGACGTGCCGGCGGTGATGCCGGCATGAGCCTCCTCGTCGTCGGACTGAGCCACCGCAGCGCGCCCGTCAGCGTGCTGGAGCGGGCCGCGCTGACCGCGGACGCCAAGGTCAAGCTGCTGCACGACACCCTCGCGGCGGAGCCCGCCGCCGAGGCCGCCGTGCTGGCCACCTGCAACCGCATCGAGCTCTACGCCGACGTGGACAAGTTCCACGCGGGCGTGGCCGAGCTCTCCACCCTCCTCGCCCAGCACAGCGGGGTCGCGCTGGAGGAGCTCACCCCCTACCTGTACGTGCACTACGAGGACCGCGCGGTCCACCACTTCTTCTCCGTGGCCTGCGGCCTCGACTCGATGGTGGTCGGCGAGGGCCAGATCCTCGGCCAGATCAAGGACTCCCTGGCCCTGGCCCAGGAGCTGCACACCGCCGGCCGGCTGGTCAACGACCTGTTCCAGCAGGCCCTGCGGGTCGGCAAGCGCGCCCACTCCGAGACCGGCATCGACCGCGCCGGGCAGTCCCTGGTGACCTTCGGCCTGGAGCAGCTGGCCGTGGACCTGCCGGTGGACGCCTGGGCCGCGGGCAAGCGCGCCCTGGTCATCGGCGCCGGCTCCATGTCCTCCCTCGCCGCGGCCACCCTGGCCCGCGTCGGCGTGACCGAGGTCGTCGTCGCCAACCGCACCATGGACCGGGCCGAGCGACTGGCGGAGATCCTCACCGCGGGCGGTACCGGCGTCCTGGCGCGCGCGGTCCCCATGGACCGGGTCGCCGCCGAGCTGACACGAGTCGACCTCGTGGTCTCCTGTACCGGGGCGACCGGACTGGTGCTCACCGGCGAGGACGTGGCCGCCGCGGTGGCCGCCCCCGCCCCGCACGCCCCCGCACCGGTCGCCGAGATCCTGTCGGCGGTGCCCCGGCCCGCCGAGGCCCCGACCGTTCCCGCGCTGGAGCCCGCCGCCCTGGCCGCCGTGGCCCGGCTGGCCGTCGCGGCCCGGACCCACGGCCGGATCGCCGACGCGGGGGCCGCCCGTACGATCACCGCGGTCGGCACCGAGGACCGGGACGGCTGCCCCGTGGGGCTGGACTCCCTGACCGAGGCCCCCGGCCGCACCGCCGACGGCCGCTCCGCGCTGACCGGCGTGGACGCCGGCTCCCTCGAACTCCACGGCACCTGGGCCGACCAGGGCGAGGCCGCCGCGCAGGGCCGGCCCCGCCGCGGCACCCGCGCCGGGCTCGCCGCCGGCAGCCCGGTCCGGCTGGCCCTCCTCGACCTGGCCATGCCCCGCGACATCGACGCCGCCGCCCACCGGATCCCCGGGGTCCGGCTGGTGGACATCGAATCCCTCGCCGAAGCCTCCGCGGACGCCCCGATGGCCGCCGACGTGGAACTCGTCCGCGAGATCGTGGCCGCGGAGGTGGCCGCCTTCGGCGCCGCCCAGCGCGCGGCCCGCATCACCCCGACCGTCGTGGCCCTGCGCGCCATGGCCGCCGAGGTGGTGGCCATGGAGGTGGCCCGTCTCGACGGCCGGCTGCCCGACCTCGACGACCGGCAGCGCGCGGAGGTCACGCAGACCGTGCGCCGCGTCGTCGACAAGCTCCTGCACGCGCCGACCGTGCGCGTCAAGCAGCTCGCCAGCGAGCCCGGCGGCGCCGGGTACGCCGAGGCGCTGCGGGAGCTCTTCGACCTCGACCCGGGGACGGTCGCCTCCGTCAGCCGGGCCGACCTGACCGACGGTGACGTGCAGAGCGTCAAGAACACAGGACGGGCATCATGAATTCAGCCCCCCAGCAGCCGCTGAAGCTCGGGACGCGGCGCAGCAAGCTGGCGATGTCGCAGTCCGGGCACGTCGCCGAGGCGGTGCGCGCCGTCACCGGCCGACCCGTCGAGCTCGTGGAGATCACCACCTACGGGGACGTCTCCCGCGAGAACCTGGCGCAGATCGGCGGCACCGGCGTGTTCGTCACCGCCCTGCGCGAGGCCCTGGTGCGCGGCGAGGTCGACTTCGCCGTGCACTCCCTCAAGGACCTGCCCACGGCCCAGCCCGCGGAGCTGGTGCTCGCCGCGATCCCGCGGCGCGAGGACCCCCGCGACGTGCTGGTCGCCCGTGACGGGCTGACCTTCGAGCAGCTCCCGGACGGCGCCCGCGTCGGCACCGGCTCCCCGCGCCGGATGGCCCAGCTGAACGCCTACGCGCGCCAGCTGGGCAAGACCATCGAGACGGTGGCCATCCGCGGCAACGTGGACACCCGCATCGGGTTCGTCCACAGCGGCGAGCTGGACGCCGTGGTGCTGGCCGCCGCCGGACTGAACCGGATCGGCCGCAGCGCCGAGGCCACCGACCACCTTCCGGTCGACTACGTACTTCCGGCCCCCGGCCAGGGGGCCCTGGCGGTGGAGTGCCTCGCGGACGACGCGGAGCTCATCGCCGCGCTCGGCCGGCTCGACGACCCGCTCACGCGGGCCGCCGTGTACGCCGAGCGGTCCCTGCTCGCCGCCCTGGAGGCAGGCTGCAGCGCGCCCGTCGGCGCCCTCGCGGACCTGATCTCCGACGCCGCGACCGGTACCGGCGACGCCGGTGCCGGGCAGGTTGTCAACGAAATGCGCCTGCGCGGTGTGGTCGGCACGACCGACGGCGCCACGCTGGTGCAGCTGTCCACCACCGGTCCCGTGCCCGGGTCGTACGAAGAGGCGGCCCGGCTCGGGCGCGAGCTCGCGGACGAAATGCTGGCCAAGGGCGCGGCCGGTCTGATGGGGGAGCGAGCACTTTGAGCCCCACACGTCCCACCACCTCCGCCCTTCCGGCCGTGGCCTTCCAGGGGCACGTCACCTTCCTCGGCGCGGGCCCCGGCGATCCCGGGCTGCTCACGCTGCGGGCCGTCGAGGCCCTCGCGGCCGCGGACGTACTGATCGCGGAGCCCCAGGTGCTCGACGTCGTACGGACCCACGCGCGCGCGGGTGTCGACACGCCGCAGCTGACGGTCGCTGACGAGGCGTCAGCAGCCGCCGGGGTCCCGGTCATCCGGGATGCCGCCAATCTTGTCATGGAGTCCGCACGCTCCGGCAGGCGGGTGGTGCGTGCGGTGACCGGCGACCCCGGCCTGGACGGCTGCGCCGCCGAGGAGATGCTGGCCTGCGCCTCCGCCGGGATCCCCTTCGAGGTGGTGCCGGGCGTGGCCACCGCGGTGGGCGTGCCCGCCTACGCGGGCGTGCCGTTGCGCGGCGAACAGGGCGCGGACGTGCGGTTCGTGGACGCCCGGACCGCTTCGGCGCGCTGTTGGACCGAGAGCGGCGGCAGCGACTGCACCGTGGTGGTCTCGGCGACGCTGGAGACGGTGTCGGCGGCCGCCGCCGAGCTGGTCTCGGCGGGCCGCAAGCCCGACACCCCGCTGACGGTCACCGTCGCGGGCACCACCACCCGGCAGCGCACCTGGTCGGCGACGCTGGGCACCATCGCGCAGGTCTTCAAGCAGGGGAAGGTGTTGCCCTCCCCGGAGGGGCACCAGCCGGTCATAGCCGTGGTCGGTGAGCACAGCGCCGCCGCGCGCCGTGACGAGCTGGCCTGGTTCGAATCGAAGCCGCTGTTCGGTTGGCGGGTCCTGGTCCCGCGGACGAAGGAGCAGGCGGCCTCCCTCTCCGACCAGCTGCGTTCGTACGGCGCGGTGCCGCACGAGGTGCCGACCATCGCGGTCGAGCCCCCGCGGACCCCGCAGCAGATGGAGCGGGCGGTCAAGGGCCTGGTCACCGGCCGGTACGAGTGGATCGCCTTCACCTCGGTGAACGCGGTGAAGGCCGTACGGGAGAAGTTCGAGGAGTACGGGCTCGACGCGCGCGCCTTCGCGGGCATCAAGGTCGCCGCGGTCGGCGAGCAGACCGCGGCCTCGCTGGTCGAGTTCGGTGTGAAGCCTGACCTGGTGCCGAGCGGCGAGCAGTCCGCGGCCGGGCTGCTGGAGGACTGGCCGCCGTACGACCCGGTCTTCGACCCGATCGACCGGGTGTTCCTGCCGCGGGCGGACATCGCCACCGAGACCCTGGTCGCCGGGCTGATCGAGCTGGGCTGGGAGGTGGACGACGTCACCGCCTACCGGACGGTGCGCGCCTCGCCCCCGCCGGCGGACACCCGGGAGGCCATCAAGGGCGGCGGTTTCGACGCGGTGCTGTTCACCTCGTCGAGCACGGTCCGCAACCTGGTCGGCATCGCGGGCAAGCCGCACAACGTGACCGTGATCGCCTGCATCGGACCGGCCACCGCCAAGACGGCGGAGGAGCACGGGCTGCGGGTGGACGTGCTGTCGCCGGAGCCCAGCGTGAGCCGGCTGGCGGAGGCGCTGGCCGAGTACGGCGCGGCGCGCCGCGAGGCGGCCAAGGAGGCGGGGGAGACGGTGTCCCGCCCGAGCGAGCGGCGTCCCGGCGCCCGGCGCCGCCGCACCACCTGAGCCCGAGGGTGTGAGACGGGCCCGATCCCCGCGAGGGGGTCGGGCCCGTCGGCGTGTGCGGGGGCGAGGGGGCGGGGCGCGGGAGTTCGGTGCCCGGTGCCCGTACGAGCGGGCGGGGGCGTGCGCGGGGTGGTGGGTCCGGTGGGTCGGCAGGGGGGTGCCGGGCGGGCCTACCCTTGGGGGGACTGCTGTCGAAGCTCGAAGAGGCGACTGAAGATGAGCGCGTACGGTTCCTTCCCCGGCTCGCGGCCCCGCCGGCTGCGCACCACCCCGGCGATGCGGCGGATGGTCGCGGAGACCCGGCTGCACCCCTCGGACCTGATCCTGCCGGCCTTCGTCCGCGAGGGGATCAGCGAGCCGCTGGCCGTCTCGGCGATGCCCGGGGTGGTCCAGCACACCCGGGACACGCTGCGGAAGGCGGCCGCGGAGGCCGTGCAGGCGGGCGTGGCGGGGATCATGCTCTTCGGCGTGCCCGCGGACGAGAACAAGGACGCGTTGGGCACGGCGGGCACCGAGCCCGACGGCATCCTCCAGCTCGCCATCCGCGACGTGAAGGCCGAGGTCGGCGACGACCTGGTGATCATGTCGGACCTCTGCCTGGACGAGTACACCGACCACGGGCACTGCGGGGTCCTGGACGCCGACGGGCGGGTGGACAACGACGCGACCCTGGAGCGGTACGCGGAGATGGCCCAGGTGCAGGCGGACGCGGGCGTCCACGTGGTGGGCCCGAGCGGGATGATGGACGGTCAGGTCGGCGTCATCCGGGACGCGCTCGACGAGACCGGGCACGAGGACGTGGCGATCCTCGCCTACACGGCGAAGTACACCTCCGCCTTCTACGGGCCCTTCCGCGAGGCAGTGGCCTCCTCGCTCCAGGGCGACCGGAAGTCGTACCAGCAGGACCCGGCGAACGCCAAGGAGTCCCTGCGGGAGCTGGCGCTCGACCTCGAAGAGGGCGCCGACATGGTGATGGTGAAGCCCGCGGGCCCCTACCTGGACATCCTGTACCGGGTGGCGCAGGCCGTGGACGTGCCGGTGGCCGCGTACCAGATCTCCGGGGAGTACGCCATGATCGAGGCGGCCGCGGAGAAGGGCTGGGTGGAGCGGGACCGGGCCATCCTGGAGACCCTGCTCGGCATCAAGCGGGCGGGCGCGGACACGATCCTGACGTACTGGGCGACCGAGGTCGCCGGTTGGCTCCGCCAGGACTGACCGCCCGGCCCCGCCCGGCCCCGCGCGCGCCGTTCGTCGAAGAACCACCCCGGTGCCCCCGGACCCGATGACGGGGTTCGGGGGCACCGGTGCGCGGGGCCCCGATCGGCGGCGGGGCCCTACGCGTTCCGGGTGGCGGGTGCCTCGGCGGTGTCGAGCGCGGTGGCGGTGGACAGGGCTGCGGTCGACGTGAGCACGGTGACCGTGTGGAGGCGGCCGCGCACCGCTCAGGTCCAGATGATGTCGCCGAGGGGGGTGGCGCCCGGCTTCGGGGTGGTGGGGGTGGGGGCGCCCCAGGGGGCGCCGTCGAGGGCCGCGGAGCGGGTCGAGGGGTGGTGCGCGGAGGGGGTGGCGGCCGTGGCGGTCGCGGCGAGGCCGAGGGTGAGGGCGGCCGTCAGGGCGAGGGCGGCGGTGGCGCGGGCTCGGGTGGTGTTCATGGAGTGAGGGTGACGGCGCGGGGGCGTCGGAAGGGACCTTTCCGTCCTGGCTTAAAGGGAGTTGGGCCCTCCTGTCGCACCCGTCCCCACCGGTAAGGGGTGGGTTCCGGACACGGGGCCTACAGGGCGGGGTGTTCGCGCGGGGGCGGGGCGGGGTCGTCCGTGACCGGGGCGGGCGGCTGGTGGTCGCCGTTGCCCGGGGGGCAATGGCAGGGATCTGCCGAGGTGGTGGGGCCGGTTCGGGGCGGGTTCGGGGGTCGGGGCGGGCGCGGGGGCGAGACGTCGTGGTGGGTGGCGGGTGCCCGGGGTGGGGGCGGAGTCGGCCACTCCGGATCGGTGACCGGATTTCGCAACACGACTGTCTTCAAGCGCCCTTTACCCCCACTCATTCGAGGCATTGCGCACTTCTCCGACTGATCCTTTTGCTGCTTCGTATCCAATGTGAACGGCGTGTAACACCAATGATGCAGAGGTCTTGCACCGGCTTTTCCTTCATTCCTTTGTCACCTTGGCTGAAAGTCGTCCTTGTGTCGTGTTCTCTCCCCTTGGTCAACTCGAAGCCACTGACCGGGAACCGCCCTCGTGGAGCGGCCCGGAACCGACGGGGGGACTTCCATGCAGCATCCTGCGGACCCGGCGCCGTCCGGGCGCCCCGTGGGCGTCGCGGGCACCGGGGCGATGGGCACCGGCATCGCCGAAACGGCCCTGCTCGCCGGCGAACACGTGGTGCTGTACGGCCGCCGCCCCGAAGCCGGCCGCGAGGTCGAACGCACCCTGGGCGAACGGCTGCGCCGCCGCGAGCGCGCCGGCCGGCTCGGCGACCGCACCGCCGAGGAGCACCTGGCCCGACTGCGGACCACCACCGAACTCGGCGAACTCGCCGGTGCCGCCCTCGTCATCGAGACCATCGCCGAGGACCCGGCGGCCAAGACCGCCCTGCTCCGCGCCGTCGAGGCCGTCGTCGCCCCCGACTGCGTGATCGCCACCAACACCTCCGCCCTCTCCCTGCCCGCCCTCGCCCGCGTCCTGGAGCGCCCCGGCCGCTTCGCGGGCATGCACTTCTTCAATCCCGTGCCCGCCATGCGCCTCGTGGAGGTGGTCGCCGGGCCCGCCACCGACGAGGACACCGCCGAACTCCTCGCCGCGACCGCCCTGCGCTGGGGCAAGATCCCCGTCCGCTGCGCCCCGCACCCCGGCTTCGTGGTCAACCGCGTGGCCCGGCCCTTCTACGGCGAGGCCCTGCGGGTCCTGGAGGAACGGGCCGCCGAACCCGCCGAGATCGACGCCGTCCTGACCGGCTCCGGCGGCTTCCGGCTCGGACCCTGCGCGCTCATGGACCTCATCGGCCACGACGTCAACGAGGCCGTCACCCGCGAACTGTGGCGGGCCTTCCACCACGACGCCCGGTACGTGCCCTCCCTGGTGCAGCGCCGCCTCGTGGAGGCCGGCCACCTCGGCCGCAAGACCGGGCGCGGCTTCTACCGCCACGAGGCGGGGACCCCGACCTCCGTCCCCGCGCCGGAGGACCGGTACGCCCCCGGCGGCCCCGGACCGGAACACCCGTACCGGGACCGGCCCCTGTACCTCACGGGCGGGCTCGGCCCCGCCGCGGCCCTGCCCGGGCTGCTGGCCGCCGCCGGGAGCACCGTACGGCCGGGACCGGTGGACGGGCCCGAGGGGCTGACGCTGCCCGACGGGACCCTGTTGCGGACCACCGACGGCCGGACCGCCGCCGCCCACGCCGCCGAGACCGGGCGCCCCGTGGCCCTCCTCGACCTCGCCCTCGACTACGCCGGCGCCGACCGCCTCGCCGTCACCTTCGACGAGGGCGCCCCGAAGGAGTCCCGGGAGGCCGTCACCGCCCTGCTCCGCGGGCTCGGCAAGGAGGTCACCGTGGTCGGGGACACCCCCGGGCTGCTGGTCTTCCGCACCGTGGCCATGCTCGTCAACGAAGCCGCCGAAGCCGTCCACCAGGGCGTCGCCGACGCCGCCGACGTGGACACCGCGATGCGCCTCGGCACCAACTACCCCGAGGGCCCGCTGGCCTGGGGGGACCGGCTCGGCGCGGACACCGTCCTGCGGTTCCTCGACAACCTCGCGCACCACTACCGCGACGGCCGCTACCGGCCCTCCCTGCTCCTCCAGCGCCGCGCCCTCTCGGGCCTGCGACTGGCGGCCTGAACCGACCGGCCCCGCCGCCGGGGCCGCCGTCCGCGCACCCTCCCGCGCGCTCCCCGCGCGCACCGCCTCCCGATCCTCCCTCCTCCCCGACAAGGGCACACCGTGACCGTGAACACGACCGTGAACGTGACCGCACTCCTCGAAGCCGAACTCGACGCCGTCAAGGCCCAGGGCCGCTACCGCGACTACCTCCACCTGGAGCGCCGCACCGACCTCGCCCCGCGCGCCCTCGTCCACCGGCCCGACGGCGACACCGAGGAGATCACCATCTGGTGCTCCAACGACTACCTCGGCATCAGCCACCACCCGCGCGTGGCCGAGGCCGTGGCCGAGGCCGTCCGCACCGTCGGACTGGGCACCGGCGGAGCCCGCAGCATCTCCGGCACCAGCACCTACCACCAGGAGCTGGAGACCGAACTCGCCGCCTGGTACCGCAAGGAGAAGGCCCTCCTCTTCACCACCGGCTTCGGGGCCAACGACGCCGCGCTCGGCGTCCTCGGCCGCAAGATCCCCGGCCTGGTGGTCTTCTCCGACGAGCTCAACCACGCCTCGATGATCCAGGGCATCCGCGGCGGCGGCGCCGCCAAGCGGATCTTCCGCCACAACGACACCGCCCACCTGCGGGAGTTGATCGCCGAGGTCGGACCGGACGTCCCCAAGCTGATCGTCTTCGAGTCCCTCTACTCCATGGAGGGCGACTTCGCCCCCATCGAGGAGATCGTCGAGATAGCCGAGGAGGCCGGGGCCCTGACCTACCTCGACGAGATCCACTCCGTCGGCATCTACGGGGCCACCGGGGCCGGATACGCCGAGGAGAAGGGCCTCCTCGACCGCATCACCCTCATCCAGGGCGGCTTCGGCAAGGGCCTCGGCGGCGCGGGCGGCTACCTCACCGGACCGCGGGTCATCGTGGACCTCGTCCGCTCCTTCGCCGTCCCCTTCGTCTTCTCCACCTCCGGCCCGGCCCCCGTCATCGCCGGCGCCCTGGCCGCCGTCCGGCAGGTCCGCGAGGACTCCGCCGAACGCGACCTGCTCGCCGCCCGCAGCGCCGAGGTCAAGGCCGGACTGCGCGACCGCGGCATCCCCGCCCTCTCCTACGACAGCCACATCGTGCCCGTGCTCGTCGGAGACCCCCACAAGAACAAGGAGCTCAGCGCCCTGCTGGTGCGCGAGCACGGCATCTACGTCCAGCCCGTCAACGCGCCCACCGTGCCCGCCGGCACCGAACGGCTGCGGGTCACGCCCACCACCCGGCACACCGCCGAGGACGTGCAGACCTTCATCCGAGCCCTCGACAAGAGCTGGTCGGCCCTCGGCCTGCCGCGCACCGTCTGACCGGCCGCCGCGCTCCGGAACCCGGACCGCGCCCGGCTCCGCCCCCGATCCCAGAGGAACCACGTGTCCGCCCGTCCCACCCTGCCGCCCGTCCTGTGGCTCATGGCCATCGGCACCTTCGCCATCGGAACCGACGCCTTCGTCGTCGCCGGTGTCCTGCCCGAGATCGCCCGGGACCTGGACGTCTCCACGGCGGCGGCGGGCCAGACCATCACCCTCTTCTCCCTGACCTACGCCGTCTTCGCGCCGGTCAGCGCCACCCTCACCGGCTCCCTGTCCCGGCGCACCGTCCTGCGCCTGGCCCTGGTGCTGTTCATCCTCGGCAACGTCCTCTCGGCCGTCGCCGCCTCCTACGGCTGGCTGCTCGCGGGCCGGGTGGTCGCCGCCCTCGGCGCCGCCTCCTTCACCCCGCAGGCCAGCGCCGCCGCCTCGGCCCTCGTCGAGGAGAAGGTGCGCGGTCGGGCCCTGGGCGTGGTCATCGGCGGGCTCACCGTGGCCACCGCGCTGGGTGTGCCGCTCGGCACCTTCCTCGGCGACGCCTTCGGCTGGCGGGCCACCCTGGTGGCGGTGGCCGTGCTCGGCGCCGTCGCGCTGGCGGGCGGCTTCGCCCTGCCTCGTCTGGAGCCGGCGGGCCGCCACACGCTGGGCGAACGACTGGGTGCCCTGCGCAGCCTGCCGGTGCTGGCCACCCTGCTGGTCACCCTCCTCGGGGTGATGTCCGAGCACGTGCTCTACGCGTACATCGGTCCCGTCCTGGAACCCGCGACCGGTGGGGACGGCGCCAAGCTGTCCCTGCTCCTGCTGGTCTTCGGCATCGGGGCGGTCGCCGGGAACGCCGTCGCCGGCCGGGCCACCGACCAGTACGGGCCGCGCCCGGTGCTGCTGCTGGCGCTGGGCGGCATGGCCGTGGACCTGGCGCTCACCCCGCTGTGGGCGCAGAGCTTCCCGACCGCGGCCGTCGCCCTCTTCGTGTGGGGCGCGACGGGCTGGATGTACCTGGTCCCGCAGCAGCACCGGCTGCTGGAACTCAGTGCCGCGAACGGCCCGTTCACGGTCGCCCTGAACAGTTCGGCCCTCTACCTGGGCATCGGCGTCGCCGGTGCCGCGGGCGGTGCGGTGGTCTCCGGAGCCGGGGCGGACTGGCTCCCCCTGCCCGCCGCGCTGCTCGGAGCGGCGGCCGTGGTCCTGGCCGTCCTGACGTACCGGAGCCGCGTGTCCCCCGTCCCCGTGCCCGAGACCCAGAAGGCGTGAGAACCGTGTCCCTCCCTCCGCACACCGACGAGCCGGTGGTCGTCACCGGCATAGGCGTCCAGCTCGCCGGCACCACCACCCAGGAGCAGTTCTGGGAGAACGTCTCCGGGGGCCGCTCGCAGATCGGCCGGCTGACCCGGTTCGACGCGGCCGCCGCGGGGCTGCCCGTGCACGCGGCCGCCGAGATCACCTCCTTCGACGCCGCCCGCTTCCTCCCCGACCTCGACCCCCGGCACGCCGCCAAGTACAGCCGGGAGATCCTGGTGACCATGGCGGCGGTCACCCAGGCCCGCGAGGACGCGGACCTGAAGGACTCCGCCGTCGACCCGCGCCGGCTCAGCGTGGTGATGTCCTCTTCGCGGGGCCCGCTCGCCTGGTGGCAGCCGGTGCTGCGCGGCGAGGACCCGACGGCCTTCGCCGACAAGGGCGCCATGTTCCGGGGCCTGCCCGGCTGCCCGGCCTCCCTCTCGGCCATCCACACCGGGGCCCGGGGGCTCGTCACCACCGTCAGCAACGCCTGCGTCGGCGGCCACCAGGCCATCGGGGTGGCGCTGCGGGAACTGCGGGCGCACAGCAGCGACGCCGTGCTCGTCGGCGGCCACGAGTTCCCGATCGTGCCGGAGGTGGCCCAGTGCTACCACGCGGCCGGCAAGGGCGTGATGTCCACCGAGTCCGAGGTGCCCGGGCGGGCGGTGCGGCCCTACAACGCCGACCGGGAGGGCTTCGCGCTCGGCGAGGGGTCCGTGGTGCTGTGCCTGGAGCGGGAGTCCTCGGCGCGGGCCCGCGGGGCCCGGATCTACGCGAGGATCCTCGGCCACCAGTCCCACAACGAGGCCGCCCACCCGACCACGATGGACCTCACCGGGCACGTCACGGCGGGCCTGGTGCGGGAGGCGCTGGCGGATTCCGGGCTGGGCCCGGAGGACGTGGACTACTACTGCGCCCACGGCACGGCCACCCGCTACAACGACCTGGCGGAGAGCCGCGCGCTGCGGGCCCTCTACCCCGGCCGGTCGGACGACCTGCTGCCGCCGATCAGCTCCAACAAGCCGATCTACGGGCACACCTTCGGCATCGCGGGGATCATCAACGCGGCCGCGACCAGCCTGATGCTGCACCACCAGACGCTGGCCCCGACCATCAACCTGACCGATCCGGATCCGGAGCTGGACCACGACCACGTGGCGGAGGGGGCGCGCCGGACGCAGGTCCGGCGGGCGGTCTCGTTGTCCTTCGCCTTCGGCAGCCAGAGCTCGGTGCTGACCCTGGAGGCCGCCGACGTGTAGGGCGAGTCCTCAGGAGCGGGACCCCGGCCGGTGCTCAGGTGCGCCGGTGCGGGGTCCGGCGTGCGGCGCCCGAGGTGTGCGGGTGCCGCACGTGGCAGGACGGACGTGGCAGGGGTGCGCGGCCGTCAGCGGCCGTCCCCGGCCGTCACCGGTTGTCGACGGTGACGGCCGGGGCGGTGGCGTGTTCGCCGAGGGTGACGGCCGGGGCGGCGGCCCGTACGGCGCGTCCGGTGCGGCGGGGCGGGCCGTCCGGGCCGTAGCCGGGGGCCGGCACCGCGGGGGCTCCCGGTATCGGGCCGGGGGCGCCGCCGGGGCCGTCCGGGGTGCGGGCCTGTCGGTAGCGGGCGGCGAGGGCGCTGACGGTGGCGGCCATGCGGGTGCGCAGGGCGGCCGGGGCGAGGACCTCGACGGCGGTGCCGAGGGCGAGGAACTCCCGTTCGGCCTCGGCGAGGGAGGCCACGGGGAGCAGGGCCCTGGTCCAGCCGGGGAGCTCCGGGTCGGGGCGGCCGGTGGTGGCGAGGGCCTTGGCCTGGCAGCCGCTGAGCGCGGCGGCGCCCTGGGGGGAGACGCGGACGAGGACCTCGGTGCGGGCCTCGTGGGCGCGGCTCGCGGCGTCGCTGGTCTCCCAGTGCGCGGCGAGGTCGAAGCCCTCGGGGTAGGGGAACTCCTCGGTGGTGTCGGTGAGGGCGAGGATCCGGTCCACCCGGAGGGTGCGCGGGCCGGGTCCGGCGACCAGGTGCCAGTGGCCGTCCTTGAGGACGAGTCCGTAGGGCTCCAGGCGGTGTTCGGCGCCGCCGGAGTCCGGTCCGGTGGGCTCGCAGAGGCGGACCCTGACGGCGCGGCCCCGCCAGACGGCGTCGGCGACCTGTGGCAGGAAGGGCACGTCGGCGTCCTCGGCGTACCAGCCCGGGGCGTCCAGGTGGAAGCGCAGGCGCATCTTGTCGGACTGGGCGCGGAGTTCGGGCGGGAGCGCGGAGCGCAGTTTGAGTTGGGCGGCCGACAGGGCCTGGCCGAGGCCGGGTTCGCCGGTGCGGCCGGGCATGCCGGTGAGGAAGAGGGCGTCGGCCTCGCCGCTGCTGAGTCCGGTGAGGCGGCTCTGGTAGCCGTCGGTGAGCTGGTAGCCGCCGCTGTGTCCGGCGTCGCCGTAGAGCGGGACCCCGGAGGCGGTGAGGGCCTCGGCGTCGCGGTAGATGGTCCGTACGGAGACCTCCAGCTCGCGGGCGAGCTCCGCGGCGGTCATCCGGCCGCGGGTCTGGAGCAGAAGGAGGATGGCGAGCAGACGACTGGATTTCATGGCGGTTCCCCTGGTCCTCTGGACGTCCGGCCCAGCCGCGGGGCAGGCCGGTCGCATCCCGTGATGAACGTCTGCTCTGGGCCCGAGCGAGAATCAGTATGGACGCGGACATCCCGCGAACTTTCGCGGATTTCCACTCTCTGACCGGAATTGCTCGCCTTCTGGGGGAGCGGGCCCGGGAACGGGCCGGTCCTGATGACCAGGGGTCCTGTCGACGGGATGAACATGCCTGTGGCATATGGGCTTTGCGGGGGATGGCCGAAACGGAATCCCCCCGGGGGGCCTCTCTTGAAGGGTGCCGGGTTTTGGTTCCGGAAAATCATGCAAGCGTGCTTGATTGTTTTCCGGAGCGCCGGCACGCTGCCTTCGCCGGGCCCGCCGCACCGCCGGCCGGTCCGTCCGCACCGCACGTGTCCCGCCGTAACTCCCGCCCCACGGGGCGGTGTTCCCGCATCCGCCCGAGGAGCGCCCGTGTCCGGACCCGCCGCACCCGCCCCCGATCCGGCAGCCGCCGGCCCCGCCCCCGACCCGGCTTCCGGGAGCGACCCCGGGGCCGCGGTCCGCGCCGACCTGACCGAGGAGGGCCGGGAGCTCGAAGTCCTCGTCGCCGGGATCCCGGGCGCGGACTGGGCGCGGCCCACCCCGGCCCCCGGGTGGAGCGTGGCCCACCAGATCGCGCACCTCGCCTGGACCGACCGGGCCGCGCTGCTGGCGCTCACCGACCCCGCCGCCTTCGCCGGCGAGGTGGGAAAGGCCCTCGCCGACCCCGACGGCTTCGTGGACGCGGGCGCGGCCGAGGGCGCCCTGCTGCCGCCCGCAGCGCTCCTGGACCGCTGGCGCACCGGTCGCCTCGCCCTGGACGCCGCCCTCGCCGCGGCCTCACCGGCCGACCGCTTCCCCTGGTACGGACCCCCGATGAAGGCCGCCTCGATGGCCGGGGCCCGGCTCATGGAGACCTGGGCGCACGGCCAGGACCTCGCCGACGCCCTCGGCGTCCGCCGGGAGCCCACCGCGCGGCTGCGGCACGTGGCCCGGATCGGCGTCCGCACCCGCGACTACGCCCACCAGGTCAACGGACTGCCCGCCCCCCGGGAGGAGTTCCGGGTGGAGCTGACCGCCCCCACGGGCGCCCCGGCCGGGCTCTGGACCTTCGGGCCCCCCGAGGCCGCCCAACGGGTCACGGGCCCCGCCCTCGACTTCTGCCTGCTGGTGACCCGGCGGGCGCACCGCGCCGACCTGGCCCTGCGCGCCGAAGGCCCGGACGCCGAGCGCTGGTTGGACCTCGCCCAGGCCTTCGCCGGCCCGCCCGGCCCCGGCCGCGCCCCCCGCGGGGAGGGCCGGTGACCGGCGGCGCCGGCCGGTCCCGGCCCGCGGACCGCGGGAGCCGCCCGCTGCGCGTCGGCAACGCCTCCGGCTTCTACGGGGACCGCGCCTCCGCCCTCCGCGAGATGCTGGAGGACGGCCCCCTCGACGTCCTCACCGGCGACTACCTCGCCGAACTCACCCTGCTCATCCTCGGCCGGGACCGCCTCAAGGACCCGGGCCTCGGCTACGCCAAGACCTTCCTGCGGCAGCTGGAGGACACCCTCGGCACGGCCCTGGAACGCGGGGTGCGGATCGTCACCAACGCCGGCGGCCTCAACCCGGCCGGACTGGCCACCGCCGTCCGCGCCCTCGCCGCCAAGGCCGGACTGACGGTCTCCGTGGCGCACGTGGAGGGCGACGACCTGCTGCCCCGCTTCGGCCCCGCGGGCGCCCTCACCGCCAACGCCTACCTGGGCGGCGCCGGGATCACCGCCTGCCTGCACGCCGGCGCCGACGTGGTCGTCACCGGCCGCACCACCGACGCCGCCCTGGTCAGCGGGTCCGCCGCCTGGTGGTTCGACTGGGCCCCCGACGCCTGGGACCCGCTCGCCGGCGCCGTCGCCGCCGGCCACGTCCTCGAATGCGGCACCCAGGCCACCGGCGGCAACTACGCCTTCTTCCGCGAGCACGGGGACGCCGCCCTCCGGCCCGGCTTCCCGCTGGCCGAGATCGCCGCCGACGGCTCCGCCGTCATCACCAAGCACCCCGGCACCGGCGGCTTCGTCACCACCGGCACCGTCACCGCCCAGCTCCTCTACGAGACCCAGGGCCCCCGCTACGCCGGCCCCGACGTCACCGCCCGCCTGGACACCCTGCGCCTCACCCAGGAGGGCCCCGACCGGGTCCGGCTGCACGGCACCCGCGGCGAGGCACCGCCCGACACCCTCAAGGTGGGCGTCACCCGGATCGGCGGCTGGCGCAACGAGACCGTGTTCGTGCTCACCGGCCTCGACGTCCCCGAAAAGGCCGCCCTGGTCCGCGCCCAACTCGCCCCGGCCCTGGCCGGGATCGCGGAGGCCCGCTGGACCCTGGCCCGCACCGACCACGAGGACGCCGACACGGAGGAGACCGCGAGCGCCCTGCTCCGGCTCACCGTCCGCGACCGCTCCGCCGAGGCCGTCGGCCGCTCCTTCACGGCCGCGGGCATCGAACTGGCCCTGGCCGGCTACCCTGGCTTCCACGTCACCGCCCCGCCCGGCCCCGCCCAGCCCTACGGGGTCTTCGCGGCGGAGTACGTACCGGCCGCCGAGGTGCCGCACACGGCGGTCCTCGACGACGGGACCCGTGTCCCGGTGCCCGCACCGGAACGGACCGCCGCCACGGACCCGGCGCCCGCCGCCCCGACCGTCGCCGCCGCCCCGAGCGACCCCGACGCCGCACCGTCCCCCGCCCCCGACTCCACCGACGGGCCCGTCCGCCGGGTCCCCCTCGGCCGGCTCCTCGGCGCACGCAGCGGGGACAAGGGCGGCGACGCCAACCTCGGCGTGTGGGCCCCCACCGACGAGATCTGGCACTGGGCCGACCACGCCCTCACCACCGAGGCGCTGCGCGCCCTGCTCCCCGAGATCGGCCCCCTGGCCGTCACCCGCCACCGGCTGCCCAACCTGCGCGCCCTCAACTTCGAGATCCACGGACTGCTCGGCGACGGCGTGGCCGCGCAGCACCGGTTCGACCCCCAGGCCAAGGCCCTGGGGGAGTGGTTCCGCTCCCGGCACGCCGACGTCCCCGTCCGACTCCTGCCCCCGGAGGTGCGCCGGTGACCCGGCTCGGCACCCTGACCGACCCCCAGGACCCCGCGTACCGCGCCCACCGCGCCACCGCGCTCGAACGCCTGGACTCCCTCGCCGCCGAACACGCCAAGGCCCTCGCGGGCGGCGGCCCCAAGTACACCGACCGGCACCGCTCCCGCGGCAAGCTCCTCGCCCGGGAACGCGTCGAACTCCTCCTCGACCCGGACACGCCCTTCCTGGAGCTGTCCCCGCTCGCCGCCTGGGGCAGCGACCACCCCGTCGGCGCCTCCATGATCACCGGCATCGGCACGGTCTCCGGCACCACCTGCCTGATCACCGCCAACGACCCCACCGTCCGGGGCGGCGCCTCCAACCCCTGGACCCTCAAGAAGGCCCTGCGCGCCAACGAGATTGCCTTCGCCAACCGGCTCCCCGTGATCAGCCTTGTGGAATCCGGCGGCGCCGACCTGGCCTCCCAGAAGGAGATCTTCATCCCCGGCGGGGCGATCTTCCGCGACCTCACCCGGCTCTCCGCCGCCGGCATCCCGACCGTCGCCGTGGTCTTCGGCAACTCCACCGCCGGCGGGGCCTACATCCCCGGCATGTCCGACCACACCGTCATGATCAAGGAACGCTCCAAGGTGTTCCTCGGCGGCCCGCCCCTGGTCAAGATGGCCACCGGCGAGGAGAGCGACGACGAATCCCTCGGCGGCGCCGAGATGCACGCCCGCACCTCCGGCCTCGCCGACCACCTCGCCCTCGACGAACAGGACGCCATCCGGCAGGCCCGGCGCATCGTCGCCCGCCTCAACCACCGCCGGGCCACCCCCGAACCGGCCCCCGCCCCCGCACCCCTCCACGATCCCGAGGAACTCCTCGGGATCGTGCCCGCCGACCTCAAGACCCCCTTCGACCCCCGCGAGGTCATCGCCCGCATCGTCGACGCCTCCGAGTTCGACGAGTTCAAGCCCCTCTACGGCCCCAGCCTCGTCACCGGCTGGGCGAGCCTGCACGGCTACCCCATCGGCATCCTCGCCAACGCCCAGGGCGTCCTCTTCAGCCCCGAATCCCAGAAGGCCGCCCAGTTCATCCAGCTCGCCAACCAGCGGGACATCCCCCTGCTCTTCCTCCACAACACCACGGGCTACATGGTCGGCCGCGCCTACGAACAGGGCGGCATCGTCAAACACGGCGCCATGATGATCAACGCCGTCTCCAACTCCCGGGTCCCCCACCTCTCCGTCCTGATCGGCGCCTCCTACGGCGCCGGGCACTACGGCATGTGCGGCCGGGCCTACGACCCCCGCTTCCTCTTCGCCTGGCCCAGCGCCAAATCCGCCGTCATGGGCCCCCAACAACTCGCCGGCGTCCTCTCGATCGTCGCCCGCCAGTCCGCCGCCGCCAAGGGCCTGCCCTACGACGAGGAGGCTGACGCCGGCCTCCGCGCCCTGGTGGAACAGCAGGTCGAAGCCGAATCCCTGCCGGTGTTCCTCTCCGGCCGGATCTACGACGACGGCATCATCGACCCCCGCGACACCCGCACCGTCCTCGGCCTGTGCCTGGCGGCCGTCCACAACGCCCCCGTCGAGGGCGCCCGTGGCGGCTTCGGCGTCTTCCGGATGTGAGAGCCGTGACCGAAACGACCCCCGCCCCCGCCGGCCGCCCCGGCGGGATCCGCTCCCTCCTCGTGGCCAACCGCGGGGAGATCGCCGTACGGATCTTCCGCACGGCCCGCGCCCTCGGCCTCGACACCGTCGCCGTGTACGCCGACCCCGACGCCGAGGCCCTGCACGTCCGCGAGGCCGACGCCGCCGTCCGCCTCCCCGGAGCCGCCCCCGCCGACACCTACCTGCGCGGCGACCTCCTCGTGAAGGCCGCCCTCGCCGCCGGAGCCGACGCCGTCCACCCCGGCTACGGCTTCCTCTCCGAGAACCCGGCCTTCGCCCGCGCCGTCCTCGACGCCGGACTCCACTGGATCGGCCCGCCCCCCGCCGCCATCGAGGCCATGGCCTCCAAGACCCGCGCCAAGGACCTCATGCGGGCCGCCGGAGTCCCCCTCCTCGAACCCGTCGACCCCGCCCGCGCCACCCCCGCCGACCTGCCCCTCCTGCTCAAGGCGGCCGCGGGCGGCGGCGGCCGCGGCATGCGGGTGGTCCGCCGTCTCGACGAACTCCCCGCGGAACTCGCCGCCGCCCGCGCCGAAGCCGCCGCCGCCTTCGGGGACGGCGAGGTCTTCGCCGAGCCCTACGTCACCCACGGCCGGCACGTCGAGGTCCAGGTCCTCGCCGACACCCACGGCACCGTATGGGCCCTCGGCACCCGCGACTGCTCCCTCCAACGCCGCCACCAGAAGGTCATCGAGGAGGCCCCCGCCCCCGGCCTGCCCCCCGCCCTGCGCGCCACCCTCCACCAGGCCGCCACCGCGGCCGCCCGGGCCGTCTCCTACGAAGGCGCCGGCACCGTGGAGTTCCTCCTCACCCCCGACGGCCGCCCCCACTTCCTGGAGATGAACACCCGCCTCCAGGTGGAACACCCCGTCACCGAAGCCGTGTACGGCCTCGACCTCGTCGCCTGGCAGCTCCGCGTCGCCGAGGGCGCCGCCCTGCCCCCGCACCCGCCGGAGCCCACCGGACACGCCGTCGAAGCCCGCCTCTACGCCGAGGACCCCCGCCACGACTGGCGCCCGCAGACCGGCACCCTGCACACCCTCGACGTCCCCGACTCCGTCCGCCTCGACACCGGCTTCACCTCCGGCGACCGGGTCGGCGTCCACTACGACCCCCTCCTCGCCAAACTCACCGCCCACGCGCCCACCCGCGCCGAGGCCGTCCGCGCCCTCGCCCGCGCCCTGGCTCGCACCCGCATCCACGGCCTCACCACCAACCGCGACCTGCTCGTCCGCTCCCTGCGCCACCCCGAGTTCGAAGCCGCCCGTCTCGGAACCGACTTCTACGACCGCCTGCTCGACGAGCTCACCGCCCCCGGCCCGGAGACCGCGCACGTCCCCCTGGCCGCCCTCGCCGCCGCCCTCGCCGAAGCCGCCCCCGACCCGGCGGGACCGCTGCCCCGCCGCCTGGGCGGCTGGCGGAACCTCCCCTCCGCACCCCAACGGCGCGCCTACCGGCACGGGGAGGACACCCACGAGGTCCGGTACCGCCCCACCCGCCAGGGCCCGCCCGAACCCGTCGACCACCCCGGCGTCCGCGTCCTCGCCGCCGGCCCCGACCGCGTCCTCCTCGAATCCGAGGGAGTCCAGCGGACGTTTCACGTGAAACAGGACCCCGACGCCCCCGAGGTGTACGTGGACTCCTCCCTCGGCGCCGTCACCCTCACCCGGGTCCCCCGCTTCACCGACCCCCAGGACCGCACGGCCCCCGGCTCCCTGCTCGCCCCCATGCCCGGCACCGTCGTCCGCCTCGCCGAGGGCCTCGCCCCCGGCAGCGCCGTCACCGCCGGCCAACCCCTGCTCTGGCTGGAGGCGATGAAGATGGAACACCGCGTCCTCGCACCCGCCTCCGGCACGCTCACCGCGCTCCACGCCGCCCCCGGCCACCAGGTCGAGGTCGGCGCCCTGCTCGCCGTAGTCCAGGAGGAAACGCCGTCATGAGCTCCGCCCCCACCGTCGAAACCGATGAGCACCGCGCCCTGCGCACCGCCGTCGCCACCCTCGGCAAGCGCTACGGCCGCGAGTACCTGGCCCGCACCGCCCGCGAGGGAGGCCGACCCGAGGAACTCTGGTCCGAGGCCGCCAAACTCGGCTACCTCGGCGTGAACCTGCCCGAGGAGTACGGCGGCGGGGGCGGCGGCATCGCCGAACTCTCGATCGTCCTCGAAGAACTCGGCGCCGCCGGCTGCCCCCTCCTCATGATGGTCGTCTCGCCCGCCATCTGCGGCACCGTCATCGCCCGCTTCGGCACCGAGGAACAGCGCCGCACCTGGCTCCCCGGCCTCGCCGACGGCAGCCTCACCATGGCCTTCGGCATCACCGAACCCGACGCCGGATCCAACTCTCACCGGATCACCACCACCGCCCGCCGCGACGGCGAGGACTGGGTGCTCACCGGCCGGAAGGTCTTCGTCTCCGGAGTGGACATCGCCGACGCCACCCTGATCGTCGGCCGCACCGAGGACGCCCGCACCGGCCGCCTCAAGCCCTGCCTGTTCATCGTCCCCCGCGAGACCCCCGGCTTCTCCCGCTCGTACATCGAGATGGAACTCCAGGCCGCCGAGAAGCAGTTCGAGCTGGTCCTCGACGAGGTGCGGCTGCCCGCCGCCGCCCTGGTCGGCGACGAGGACGCGGGCCTCCTCCAGCTCTTCGCCGGACTCAACCCCGAACGGGTCATGACCGCCGCCTTCGCCATCGGCATGGGCCGCTACGCCCTCTCCCGCGCCGTGGAGTACGCCAAGACCCGGCAGGTCTGGAAGGAGCCCATCGGCGCCCACCAGGCCGTGGCCCACCCCCTCGCCCAGGCCCACATCGACCTCGAACTGGCCCGGCTGATGATGCAGAAGGCCGCCGCCCTCTACGACCTCGGGGACGACATGGCCGCGGGCGAGGCCGCCAACATGGCCAAGTACGCTGCCGGTGAAGCCTGCGTACGGGCCGTGGACCAGTCGGTGCACACCCTCGGCGGCAACGGCCTCACCCGCGAGTACGGACTCGCCGCCCTGGTCACCGCCGCCCGGGTGGCCCGGATCGCCCCGGTCAGCCGCGAGATGATCCTCAACTTCGTCTCGCACCAGACCCTCGGCCTGCCAAAGTCCTACTAGTCGTACCGCGTCACCGCACCACCTCCGTACCGCCCCGGCACCCGCCGGACCCCTCCGGACGGCGGCCGCCCCACCGCGGCCGCCGCCCGGAACCCCAGACCGCAACGAAAGGAGCGGCCGTGACCACCGACGGGACCCCGGTGACCGCCGTGCACGCGGACGGCACCGCCACCCTCACCCTCGACGCGCCCGCCCGCCGCAACGCGCTCTCCGCCGCGCTGGTCACCGCCCTCCGGGCCGCCCTGGCCGACGCCGACGCCGACCCCGCGGTCCGGGCCGTGGTCCTCACCCACACCGGCGGCACCTTCTGCGCGGGCGCCGACCTCAAGTCCCCGGCCCCGCCCGAGGACTTCCTCGCCCTCCTCGACGGGATCGCCGCCCTCTCCAAGCCCGTCGTGGCCCGCGTCACCGGACACGTCCGCGCCGGCGGCCTGGGCCTCCTCGGGGTCTGCGACATCGCGGCCGCCGGCCCCGGCGCCACCTTCGCCTTCACCGAGTCCCACCTCGGACTGGCCCCCGCCGTCATCTCGGCCCCGCTGCTGCCCCGCCTCGACCCGCGCGCCGCCGCCCGCTACTTCCTCACCGCCGAGACCTTCGGCCCCGCCGAGGCCACCCGGATCGGCCTGCTCACCCTGCACGCCGAAGCGGACCGCCCCGGTGAGGGCACCGACCCGGTGGACGTCGTCCTCGCCCCCGTCCTCGCCGGGCTCCGCGCCGCCTCCCCGCAGGGCCTCGCCGAGTCCAAGCGGCTGGTCGCCGCCCCCGTGCGGGAGGCCCTCGCCCGCGACGGGGCCCGCCTCACCGCCCTCTCGGCCCGGCTCTTCGCCTCCGACGAGGCCCGCGAGGGCATCACCGCCCGCCTGGAGCGCCGGGAGCCGTCGTGGCGCTCGTGAGCCGGGAGACCAAGGAGCCCAAACAGGACCGCAGCCGGGTCACCCGACAGCGCCTCTTGGAGGCCGCCGTGGCCTGCCTCGCCGAACACGGCTGGGCCGGCTCCACCGTCTCGGTGGTCGCCGAACGCGCCGGCGTCTCCCGCGGCGCCGCCCAACACCACTTCCCCACCCGCGAGGACCTCTTCACCGCCGCCGTCGAGTACGTGGCCGAGGAACGCTCCGCCGCCCTCCGCGGCCTCTTCCCCGACGGCCCCGCCGCCCGCCCCGCCGTGGTCGGAGCCCTCGTGGACCTGTACACCGGGAACCTCTTCCGGGCCGCCCTCCAGCTGTGGGTGGCCGCCTCCAACGAAGAGCAGCTGCGCCCCCGCGTCACCGAGCTGGAGGCCCGGGTCGGCCGCGAGAGCCACCGGATCGCCGTGGAGCTGCTGGGCGCCGACGAGTCCGTGCCGGGGGTCCGCGAGACCGTGCAGGGCCTGCTCGACATGGCCCGGGGCCTGGGCCTGGCCAACATCCTCACCGACGACGCGGCCCGGCGGGCCCGGGTCCTCGCCCAGTGGTCCCGGCTCCTGGACACCGCCCTGGACGGCCCCCGGGACCCCGACCGCCCCTGAGACGCCGGAGCGCGCCCGCCCCCGAGGGGACGGACGCGCTCCGGAGGACGACCCGGCGGCGACCGGGCCGGGGCTCAGCCCCGCGTGCCGGCCCCGCTGATGTCGGTGATGTCGGTGTAGCCGCCGATCTCGCGCGGGTCCCGGGAGCCCGGACCGATGTAGCGGGCCGAGGGGCGGACCAGCCGGCCGGTGCGCTTCTGCTCCAGGATGTGCGCCGACCAGCCGGCCGTGCGGGCGCAGGTGAACATCGAGGTGAACATGTGCGCCGGGACCTCGGCGAAGTCCAGGGTGATGGCCGCCCAGAACTCGACGTTGGTGGCGAGCACCCGGTCGGGGCGCCGCGCGTGCAGCTCCTCCAGGGCCGCCTTCTCCAGGGCCTCGGCCACCTCGTAGCGGGGCGCCCCGAGCTCCTTGGCGGTGCGGCGGAGCACCCGGGCGCGCGGGTCCTCGGCGCGGTACACGCGGTGCCCGAAGCCCATCAGCCGCTCGCCCTTGTCCAGGGCCTTCTTCACGTAGGCGACGGCGTCACCGGTGCGCTCGATCTCCTCGATCATGCCGAGGACCCGGGAGGGGGCGCCGCCGTGCAGCGGGCCCGACATGGCGCCGACCGCGCCGGACAGGGCCGCGGCCACGTCCGCGCCGGTGGAGGCGATCACCCGGGCGGTGAACGTGGAGGCGTTCATGCCGTGCTCGGCCGCCGAGGTCCAGTAGGCGTCCACGGCCTTGACGTGCTTGGGGTCCGGCTCGCCGCGCCAGCGGATCATGAACCGCTCGACCACGGACTCGGCCTTGTCGATCTCGCTCTGCGGCACCATCGGCAGTCCCTGGCCGCGGGCCGACTGGGCCACGTAGGAGAGGGCCATGACGGCGGCGCGCGCGAGGTCGTCGCGGGCGGTCTTCTCGTCGATGTCGAGGAGGGGTTTCAGGCCCCACACCGGGGCGAGCATGGCGAGGGCGGACTGCACGTCCACCCGGATGTCCCCGGAGTGCACGGGGATGGGGAAGGGCTCCGCCGCGGGCAGGCCGGGGTTGAAGGCACCGTCGACCAGGAGGCCCCAGACGTTCCCGAAGGAGACGTGGCCGACCAGGTCTTCGATGTCGACGCCCCGGTAGCGCAGCGAACCGCCTTCCTTGTCGGGCTCGGCGATCTCCGTCTCGAACGCGACGACCCCTTCGAGCCCGGGTACGAAGTCGGACATCAGGCGGCTCCTCTGTGTAGTGCGAGGTACGGCTATGACCATGCGTCAGTTGGGCGGGTGCGTACATCTTTGTACGCTTCCACGCGCTTCGCGGATCGGCCCGGCCGAGCGGGGTCACATCCCGTCATGCCCCGTGCGGCCGTCGTCGAACGTCGTCCCGTCGGCGGACGTCGGACGGGGCCGGGGTCGCGCCGGAAGGATTTCGGCGGCCACCGCGGCTCGGCCCCAAGATTTTGTCGTTTCGCGCGGGCGCGGGGAAGCGTGACGTCCGGCACACCGGATCCGCCCCTCCGGCAGGGCGTGCGCGGGCCCCGGACGGGGTAGGAGGGGTCCGCTGCGGCAGGATGGCGGTGTGCCGAACCAGGACCTTGACCCCGCCGTCATGCGCAAGCAGTACCGCTCCGAGATCGTGACCGAGGACGGCCTCGACGCCGAGCCGATGGACCAGTTCGCCCGCTGGTTCCGGCAGGCCGCGGAAGCGCACCTCTTCGAGCCGAACGCCATGGTCGTGTCCACCGCGGACGCCGACGGCCGCCCCAGCTCCCGCACGGTGCTGCTGAAGGGATTCGACTCCCGCGGCTTCGTCTTCTACACGAACTACGGATCCCGCAAGGGCCGGGAGATCGCCGGGAACCCGTACGTCTCGCTGCTCTTCCCCTGGCACCCCATCGCCCGCCAGGTGATCGTCACGGGCACCGCGGCCCGGGTCGGCCGGGACGAGACCGCCGCCTACTTCCGCTCCCGCCCGCACGGCTCCCAGCTGGGCGCCTGGGCCAGCCGCCAGTCCTCGGTGATCGACTCCCGGGAGGAGCTGGACCACCGCTACGCCGAGCTGGCCGCCCGCTACCCCGAGGGCGAGCGGGTGCCGGTGCCCACGGAATGGGGCGGCTACCGGGTCACCCCGGAGACGGTGGAGTTCTGGCAGGGCCACGAGAACCGGCTGCACGACCGGCTGCGGTACGTGCGCGGGGCGGGCGGGGAAGCCGGGGAGGGCTCCGCGCGCGGCGTCGGGGACGGCCCGTGGCGGGTGGAGCGCCTCTGCCCCTGAGGGGGCCGGGAACGCAGGCGACCCGCGGGCTCGGGTCCTCTTCTGCAGTAAGAGGAGCCGGCCGGACGTACCGGCGAGCCCGCGGGTCGGGTGACTGCTGGGATTGGCCGACGCTGACGTCGGCGCTGCACTGGGTGCGTGCGACGAACGGGCGTCAGCCCGCAGTCACCTCACGCGTCCGGTTGCCGTACATTTCCGGAACCACCTCCCTTCTCGTGTGCCCCACACGTTAGGACGCCCCCCGAAGCCCCGCAAGCAATTAATTTCCGGGCTCCCCGACCGGGCCCATACGGGACGGAACGCGGGCGCGGACCGTTTTCCCCGAACCCGGTGTGGGCTGGGTCACGTTGGAGTTGAATGATCTGACGTGCCGCACACGCGAACACCTGCGGGGGGTACCAGGTGAGTGCTTCCGGAGCCGGCGAGACCAAGGACGACCTCCTCGCCGCCCTGCTGGACGGGATGGACGCGGCCCTCTGCGCGCTCGACGCGGAGGGCGTGGTCACCCACTGGAACCGCGAGGCCGAGCGGATCCTCGGCTGGACGGCCGCCGAGGCCGTGGGCCGCCGCGGCTTCGCCGGCTGGGCCGCCAGACCGGCCGACGCCGAGGACGTGGTCCGCCGACTGATGGCCGCCCAGGAGGCCCCCGGCCGGCAGGTCCACGAGTTCGCCCTGCTGACCAAGGACGGCGGGCGGGTCCTGGTCCGCACCCAGTCCGCCCGGGTGCCCGGGGCCGACGGCCGGCCCGCGGGGGTCTACTGCGCCTTCAGCGAGGTGCACGCCCAGATCGACCTGGAACGGTCCATCGCCCTCAGCGAGGCCCTGATGGAGGACGCCTCCTGGGGCGTGGTCCTCGTCGACGTCGACCTGCGGCCCGCCCTGGTCAACGCCCACGCCGCCCGCGCCCTGGGCGCCTCCCGCACGGTGCTGCTCGGTCGCCCCCTCGGGGACCTGATCGAGCAGGGCGTGGAAGAGGTCGAGGGCGCCCTCGCGCACGTCCTCGCCGAAGGGGCGCCGCCCGCCCCGGTGGAGCTGTGGGTCACCGTCCGCACGGGCGAAGGGGTCCGGCGGCGCTGCCTGCGCTCCGGATTCCTGCGGCTGGCCTCCCCGCTGGCCGGGGAGCCGGTGCCGCTGGGGGTGGGCTGGTTGTTCCAGGACATCACCGAGTCCCGGCAGGCGGAGCTGGACACCGCCCAGCTGAAGTTCCGCACCAGCCAGCTGCACCGGGCGGCCCGGGCCGCCGCCGAGTGCGAGAGCCCGCAGGAGGCGGTGGGCGTCCGTCTGGAGTTCGCCCTCGCCGGATTCGCGGACCACGCGCTCGTCGACCTCGTCGCGGGGGAGGAGGGCCGACTCGTACGGGCCACGGCCTCGCCGCCCCTCGCCGACACGGCGGGCCCGGCCGGGGTCGCGGGCACCGGCACCCAGGGTCTCGCCCTGGCCGCCGGGGCCCCCGGACTGCCCGGCACCGGAGCCCTGCCGCTGCGGTACGGCTCCGGGCACCCGGCCCTCCAGGCGCTGGACCGGCTGGGCTCGGTCCGGGTCACCGCACCCGAGCGGGTGCCCGAGGGGTGGCCCGCCGGGGTCGTCCACGGGCTGTGCACCGTGCTGCGGAGCCGGGGGCGGACCCTCGGGGTCCTGACCTTCCTCCGCGCCGGGGCGCGGCCCCCCTTCGAACGGCCCGACGCGATGCACGCCGAGGAAGTCGCCGCGAGGGTCGCCGCCGATCTGGACCTCACGGAAGCGCTCCGCCGCTAGGCGCTTCCGGGGGCGCCCCGTCCTCCGCCTCAAACGCCGGCGGGGCTGGAGGGGGTCGACGTCCGCGTCCACCCGCGGCTCCAAGACCGCCTCAAGCGCCGGCGGGGCCGGCATTGCGACCGTCCTCGGCCACCCTCCGGCCCGCGCGGCGTGTGAGCGCGTCGGTGAGCCGCACTCGACCACGAGCCGCACCCCAGCCCCGCCGGCGTTTGAGGCGATCGGGAAGCCGCGCCCGGCCACGAGCCGAACCCCGAGCCCGTGCGGCGATCGAGTGCGTCGGGTCGGGGGTGGGGCGGGCCCGGCGGCCGGAGCCTAGTGGCGGTAGAAGATCCGGTCCCGGTACTCGGTCATGACCCGGCCGTTCCACTCGTGGCCGCCGTCGACGTTCCCGGAGCGCAGCAGCGGCGGTTCCACCCCGCGGCCCACCAGTGCCTCCGCGGCCGCGGCCATCACGGTCTGCATGATCGCGCTGGTGACCACGGTGGAGGCCGGGGCGAAGGGCGCCTCGATGCCGTCGAGGGTCAGCTCGGCGTCCCCGACGGCGATCTTGCTGTCGAGGACCAGGTCGCAGTGGTCCTTCAGGAAGGATCCGGACGCGTGCCGCGACCTCGTGTCGGTGGCGTACGCCACCGAGGTCACGCCGATGACCTTGAGTCCCAGGGCGCGCGCGTTCATGGCCATCTCCACGGGCAGGGCGTTCCGCCCGGACAGGGAGATGATCACCAGGACGTCGCCGGAGGCCGCGGGGGAGCTGTCGAGTACCGCGCCGGCGAGGCCGTCCACCCGCTCCAGGGCGCTGCCGAGCGTGGCCGGCATGACGTCCACCCCGGCGGTGCCGGGTACGGCGAGGAAGTTCATCAGGGCCAGGCCGCCCGCCCGGTAGACCACGTCCTGGGCGGGGAGGGAGGAGTGTCCGGCGCCGAAGGCGAACAGCCGGTTCCCCGAGGCCACGGCCTCGGCGATCAGCTCACCGGCGGCGGCGATGTGCTCGGACTCCTCGTCCCGCACCCGTTGCAGCAGTCCGATGGCGGCGTCGAAGAACTGACCGGCCAACTTGCTCTCGCTCATGCGCGAAGGACCCTTCCGAGGGGTGGGGTGCGTCCGTGTCGCCGCTCACGGTGCGGTCTGGACCATAGGGCTGTCAATACGCCGCGACGGGCCGTGGAAAGTCCGGCATGCGGCGGCGCGGGACGGTTGTCGGCGGCATGCGTCAGAATTGGTGACAGGGCCAGCGCAAGGATTGAGGGGCACGGATGTCCGGACTGATCGATACCACGGAGATGTATCTCCGCACCATCCTGGAGCTGGAGGAGGAGGGTGTGGTCCCGATGCGCGCCCGGATCGCCGAGCGCCTCGACCAGAGCGGACCCACGGTCAGCCAGACGGTGGCGCGGATGGAGCGCGACGGTCTGGTGGCGGTGGCCACCGACCGACACCTGGAGCTGACGGAGGAGGGGCGCCGGCTGGCGACGCGCGTGATGCGCAAGCACCGCCTGGCCGAGTGTCTCCTCGTGGACGTCATCGGTCTGGAGTGGGAGCAGGTCCACGCCGAGGCGTGTCGCTGGGAGCACGTGATGAGCGAGGCAGTGGAGCGCCGCGTGCTGGAGCTGCTGCGCCACCCCACCGAGTCCCCGTACGGGAACCCGATCCCGGGCCTGGAGGAGCTGGGCGAGAAGGCCGAGGCGGACCCGTTCCTCGACGAGGGCATGGTCAGCCTGGCCGATCTGCAGCCGGGCGCCGAGGGCAAGACCGTGGTCGTCCGTCGGATCGGCGAGCCCATCCAGACCGACGCGCAGCTGATGTACACGCTGCGGCGGGCCGGGGTGCAGCCGGGCGCGGTGGTCAGCGTCACGGACTCGCCGGGCGGGATCCTCGTGGGCTCCGGTGGCGAGGCCGCCGAGCTGGAGGCGGAGATCGCCTCGCACGTGTTCGTCGCCAAGCGCTGAGGATCCCCTTCCGGATCGTTCGTGCCGTCGGCGCCGCCCGCGGTGCCGACGGGAGCTCGGAGCGCGGTGCGGTCTGCCCGCGCACGCCGGGTGGGCGGGGTCGCGGGAGCGGTGCGTACCGGCCGCCGTCGGTGATTCTGGCGGAATCGCACACCTGCGAGCGGTGTGCGTGCCAGGCTGGACGGGATGGCTTTCGTACGTCTCCCGCGCGGCCGGGTCTTACGGGAAGGTCCCGGCGCCTTGCGGCGCCGGGACCCGTCCTCCCCTTGGCTGACCCGGAGCCCCGAGCTCCCAGGGTCAATCCCCTCGGACCGTCTTCCCCGAGCGGCCCGCCTCCCGTTGAAGATCTCCCCTCGGCAGCGGCCGTCAATCCTTGAGCAAGGTCACTCGAAAGAGCGGTGTTGCCGCGGCGGACCCGGTTTTCGAATGCGGGTTCGATACTCTGGCCGGGATCGAAGGGGGGTGCATCCACCGTGGTACGGCGCTTCGACCTGACGGGAGCCGGCGGCCTGCGGCTGGCGGCCTGGGAATTCACTGAGGGCCCGGCCGCCCGCTCCGGACCTCCGGTGCCCGCGGCCCGCAGCGGCCCCGAGGGGCCCGCCGCCCCCGCACCGGAGGGCCGCGAGGGCCACTGCTCCCCGGTGCTCTTCCTGCACGGCCTGATGGGCCGCGCCGCGCACTGGGCCGGCACCGCCCGCGGCCTCGCCGCCGCCGGTCCGCCCCGCCGGATGTTCGCCCTCGACCAACGCGGCCACGGCCACAGCGACCGCCCCGCCGACGGACTGCCCGGCGGCGGCTTCAGCCGCGAGGTGTTCGTCGCCGACGCCGCCGCCGCCATCGAACAGCTCGACGTCGGCCCCGTCACCCTCGTCGGGCACTCGATGGGAGCGCTCACAGGCTGGCAGCTCGCCGCCCGTCGCCCCGACCTGGTCCAGGCCCTCGTCATCGGGGACATGCGGGCCTCCGCCCTCGGCGCCGCCTCCCAGCGCCACTGGGAGGAGTGGTTCCGCACCTGGCCCCTGCCCTTCCCCGGGCCCGAGGCGGTCCGGCGCTTCTTCGGCGAACAGGACCTGTGGCTGGAGCGGCCCAGCCCGGCCCGCGGCGAGTACTTCGCCGAGATGATGACCCAGGGCCCGGAGGGGTGGCGGCCGGTGTTCTCCCGCCGCCAGATGCTCCGCGCCCGCGAGACCTGGGTCCACGACGCCCACTGGGAGGAGCTGGCCCAGGTCCGCTGCCCCACCCTCGTCGTCCGCGGCCTCGACGGCGAGCTCGGCCGCGCCGAGGCCCAGGAGATGGTCCGCGTGCTTCCCCGCGGGGAGTACGCCGAGATCCCCGACGCGGGCCACTACCTCCACTACGACCAGCCGGCCGCCTGGCAGGCGGTCCTCCTCGACTTCCTCGAAGGCGCCCGCGTCTGAGCCCGGCGGGGTCCGCCCGGACCCCGCCGCCCGGCGGTCAGCCCTTGCTGACCGCCGCCAGGATCTCCGGCAGTCGGCGCGCCACCACGGGAGCCGACGAACGCAGCCCCGCCCAGGCGGCCAGCAGCCCCCAGACCGCCCCGACCGGCAGCACCAGCCACAACAGACCCGAACCGTTCACGTGCAGCACCACGGTCAGGACGATCACCGGCGCGCACACCAGCCCCGCCACCAGAAGCCCGACCAGGATGCTCAACCAGGCCAACCCGGCCTGCCCCGGGGCCACGTTCTTGAACGCCCCCTCCGAGGGGATCGAGTACGGCATCCGCGCCGAGCCCACCGCCCCCGCGCACAGCATCCCGCCCAGCAGCGCCAGCGACAGCCCCAGCACCTCCGGCAGCTTCTCCCAGTCCCCGACCATCGCCGCCGTGACCACCACCACCAGCAGCGTGTACGGCACCGTCACCAGAGCCAGCGCGTACGCCCGCGCCCGCAGCTCCGCGTACGCGTCCGCGGGCCCCGCGATGGTCTGCGCCACCATCCAGAACGCCGAGGTGTCCTGCCCGAACTGGTTGTACATCTGCACCCCCAGCATCCCCGCGCCCATACAGGCCAGGTACACCGAACCGGTCCCCTGGAGCGCGTTGAACACCGGCACGATCAGACCCACCGCCAGCGAGGTCACCCACGCCGACTTCGTCTTCGGGTCCCGCCACACGTACCGCAGGGTCCGCAGCATCACGGCCCCCGTCCGCCCGCCCGGCAGCAGCCGCGACAGGCCGGAGACCCGCCGGTCCCGCTCCGGACCGGCCGCCGCCAGCGTCGAACCGTCCGGGCTCACCATCAGCCGGGTCAGCGAACGCTGCCAGGACCACGCAAGCCCCGCCACCCCCGCCACGGCCAACAGCAGCTGCGCCGCCGCCACCCCGTACGAACCCTCCGAAGCCGCGTCCACCGAGCCCATCGCACTCGCGGGCGGCAGCCAGCGCACCACCGCCACCACCGGCTCCAGCACGTCCAGACCGCCCTGCTGGGCCAGCCGCTGCGAGGCGAAGTTCACCCCCTGCGCCCCGACGGCCACGAACAGACCGCTCAGGATCGCCAGGTCCCGGCCCTTCCGACTGCTCAGCAGCCGGACGTTCGCCGTGGCCACCGCGCGGGCCAGCACCACACACCCCAGCAGCAGCACCGGCACGGCCGCCACCGCGAACACCGCGCCGCCCGCACCCCGCGCCAGGGCCACGGCCGACCCCACCGCGAGGGACAGCGTGAACAGCGGCCCCGTCCCCACCAGCGAGGACACCAGCAGGGCCCGGGTCAACGGCCCCGGCCGCAACGGCAGCATCACCAGCCGCGAGGGGTCCAGCGTCTCGTCCCCGCTCGGGAAGAACAGCGGCATCACCGCCCAGCCCAGCGCCAGCATCCCGGCCAGCAGCACCACCACCGTGGCCGCGTCGCCGTTCCCGCGCAGCAGCACCAGCGACAGCGTCAGCGCCGCCGCGAACAGCAGCGTGAACACCACCGACAGCACGTAGGCCACCCGCCGTTTCGCGGACTGCCTCAACCCGTTCCGCATCAGGGCCAGCTTCAGCCCCACGAACACCGGCACCAGCGAGCCCCCGGAGGCACCCGTCCCGCCGCCCGGGGCCACCGGCCCCGCGACCGTCACCCCGCTCATCGGGCCCCGCCCAGCCAGTCCAGGGAGTCGCCCTGGCCGCGGTCCTGCGCTCCGACCAGCTCCAGGAAGGCGCTCTGCAGCGAGGGGGCCGTACCGCGCACCTCGGCCAGCGGGCCCGCCGCCCGGATCCGGCCGGCCGCCATCACCGCCACCCAGTCGCAGAGGGACTCCACCAGCTCCATCACGTGGGAGGAGAACACCACCGTGGCGCCCGAGGCGGTGTAACGTTCCAGCACCCCACGGATGATCTGCGCCGACACCGGGTCCACGCCCTCGAACGGCTCGTCCAGGAAGAGGACTTCGGGATTGTGCAGCAGGGCCGCGGCCAGGCCGATCTTCTTCCGCATGCCGGTCGAGTAGTCCACCACCAGCTTGTGCTGCGAACCGGCCAGGTCCAGCACGTCCAGCAGCTGCGTGGCCCGCTTCTCGGTCTCGTCGGCCGGCAGCCCCCGCAACCGGCCGACGTACACGAGCAGTTCGCGGCCCGACAGGCGCTCGAAGAGGCGCAGTCCCTCCGGCAGCACCCCGATCCGCGCCTTCACCGGGACCGGGTCCCGCCACACGTCGTACCCGACGACCTCGATCCGCCCCTGGTCGGGCCGGAGCAGCCCCGTCACCATCGACAGGGTGGTGGTCTTGCCCGCGCCGTTCGGTCCGACGAGCCCGACGAACCGGCCCGCGGGCAGCTCCAGATCGATCCCGGACACCGCGATCTGCTCGCCGAACCGCTTCCACAGCCCCGAGATCCGGACGGCTGCGGGCGGACCGGGCGCGGTCCCGCCCGCGGCGCCTTCGTAACCCTGCTCAGGCACGTACCGCACCTTTCGTAGTTCCCCGTTGGTCGATTTCAGCCTACGAGGCGAAAGGGCAGGTCAAAAGGGGTGAGGCGGACCCGGTCAGGTCACGCGTCGCGGGAGCGGGCCGCGGCCGCCTCCCGGCCGCAGGCGTAGGCCAGCGGGTTGATGAGCTCCTCGGCGTCCGGCAGCCAGCGGTTGGCCGGGGTGGGCTTGCGGGCCCACTGCACGGCCCCGCGGCCCCCGTAGCGGGTCGGCGGCGCCGCCACCCAGTCGCCCTCGCCGCGCGCCTTCAGGTCGATGGAGGAGGGGGCCCAGCCCAGCTTGCGCACGAGGTCGGGGACCTTGGCGGAGGCGCCGGGCAGGACGAAGAAGAGCATCCGGCGGTCCGGGGTGAGCGTCACCGGCCCGAGGGTCAGCTCCCAGCGTTCCATCCGGGCCAGGGCCAGGAAACCGGCCGTTTCGGGCACGTCGATGGCGTCGAAGGTGCGACCGGTGGGGAGCAGGACGGAGGCCTGCGGCTGGCGCTGCCAGCTGCGGCGGACCTGCACCGCGCTGCCGGTGGCCTGGGCCGCCCAGTCGTCACGGGTCGGATGGGCGCCCGGGACGGCGCACTCGGGCGCCCCGCAGGAGCAGACCTCCTTGCCCTCATCCGCCTCCAGCCAGGTGCCGGGGAACACGTCCCAGTGCCGTTCTTCCGTGTACCGCACGGCCGCGTCCAGCAGTAGTTCGCCGCGCTGCTGGGGGATCTGTGCGGCTTCCGTGACTCCCATGGTCTCTTCCACGTCCTTCACAACTCCCCCCGTCACCTGGGGTTACGGGGAGGGCCACGGGCGGGGCGCGGGATGTGCGCTGCATCGATCCTGCACGCGGGGCGCACGGGTGCACGGGCGGGGGCGCGCGCGGGGCCGGGATCCGGGGAGTGGGTAGCGACTCCGGTGGACCGTACGGCAAATCCGACCACACACGGCAACGGCAGACAACACCCGGCAACCCCCGGCAAGCAGGAACAAGGACCACGCCTTCCGGGCAAGCGAGGCATTCTCCGCAGTCCTGCCGGGCATTGATGACGTGCACGTTCGCAGCGTCTCCCGCCGCCACAGGGGGTTTCTTCATGGCAGCCAGGCCACTCGTCGCCCGTCAGCCCAACGAACGGCTTCAGGCCCTCATCCAGGAAGCCGGTTGTTCCAACGCCGGGTTGGCCCGCCGCGTCAACATGTGCGGGGCCGAGCACGGGTTGGACCTCCGGTACGACAAGACCTCGGTGGCCCGTTGGCTCCGCGGGCAGCAACCACGCGGCCGGGCACCGGGGATCATCGCGGAGGCCCTGGGGCGCAAGCTCGGCCGGACCGTCACCATCGACGAGATCGGCATGGCCAACGGCAAGAACCTCGCCTCCGGCGTGGGGCTCCAGTTCTCCCCGACGGTGCTCGGGGCGATCGAGCAGGTCTGCGAGTTGTGGCGCAGCGACGTGGGGCGGCGGGACTTCCTGTCGGGATCCACCGTCGCGGCCTCGGCGCTGGTGGAGCCCAGCCGGGACTGGTTGATCACGCAGGCGGACCCGCAGGTGGCCCGTACCGCCGGTTCCCGGGTCGGGGCCTCGGACGTGGCGGCCGTACGGGCCACCACGGACGCCCTGGTGGAGCTGGACCACCGGTTCGGCAGCGGGCACGTGCGACCGGTGGTGGTGCACTACCTGAACAGCGTGGTGTCGGGGCTGCTGGGCGGCTCCTACCGGGAGCCGGTCGGGCGGGCGCTGTTCGCGGCGGTGGCCCGGCTCACGGAACTGGCCGGGTACATGGCCGTGGACACCGGGCAGCCGGGGCTGGCCCAGCGCTACTACATCCAGGCGCTGCGGCTGGCGCAGGCGGCCGGGGACCGGGCCTACGGCGGGTACGTGCTCGCCGCCTCCATGAGCCACCTCGCGGCGGAGCTGGGCAACGCCCGGGAGATCGCGCAGTTGGCGCGGGCCGCGCAGGAGGGGGCGCGGGGGCAGGTCACCCCGCGGGTGCAGGCCATGTTCTTCGCGGCGGAGGCCCGGGGGCACGCGCTGATGGGCGACGTCCGCGCCACCCAGGTGCTGGCCGGGCGGGCGGTGTCGGCCCTGGAGCGGGCCGAACCGGAGTCGGGGGACGACCCGGTGTGGATCGGCCACTTCGGCGAGGCGTACCTCGCGGACGAACTGGCGCACTGCCACCGGGACCTGGGGCAGGCCGAGGGTGCGGCGCGGCGGGCGGAGGAGGCCCTGCGCGGGCTGCCCGAGACGAAGGCCCGGCGGCGGGCGATCGGTCTGCTGCTGCTGGCCGCGGCCCGGGTGCAGCAGCGGGAGGTCGAGGAGGCGTGCCAGACCGGCCTGCAGGCCGTGGAACTGCTCGGCACGCTGCGGACCAGCCGGGGCGCGGAGTACCTGGAGGACTTCCGCCAGCGGCTGGAGCCGTACCGGGAGGAGGCCGCGGTGCGGGAGTTCTCCGCGCGGCTGGAGGTGAGGGTGGCCTGAGCGGGCCCCCGGCGGGGCGGGGCCGAGGGCTCCGGGGTGGGGTGCGGGCGGCTCGGGTCGGCCGATTCTCGTCCCGCGGCCCGTCCCGCGGCCCGTTCCGGTGGCCGGGCGGGCCGCGGGGTGCCCCGGCGCCGCTGGTCAGGGGGGTGCGGACGGAGTCAGGGGGGTGTCCCGTACGAGAGTTCACCCGGTGTGTTCCGGCGCGTCCGCTTGAATTCGATCATGGGTGCGTGGCAGTGCGTCAGAAGGACCCGGTAGCGTGAACCGACGGTTCCGTAGGTAGGACGTAGGGAGTCCCGGTGACGCAGAGCGGCCAGGGGGGCGAGCCGCAGTACCCGGCGGAGCCCCCGCGTGAGGGCATCGTGCTGCCCGCCGACGGTTCCGGCCCCTGGCCGCCGCCGCCCGCCCCCGAGGGCGGTCGGCCCTGGGGCGAGGCCCCGGCCTGGGACGGCGACCGGACGCCCGGCCCGGTACCGCCGCAGCCGCATCCGCAGCAGCAGGGCTACGGGGACCACGCGGGCGATACGGACCCCTACGGGCAGCACACCGGTGGATCCGGGTACGGACAGCCCGCCCCGGGCTCCTGGACCGGCACGGACGGCGCGGGCGCCCAGGGCGGCGACCCCTCCTACGGCGGGCCGCAGGCGTACGGCGCGGGCCCCGGCGGCGCCGGGTACGGCACCCAGGGCTACGGCGGCGACGGCTTCGGCGGCGACGGGCACGGGCACGCGGCGCACGGGACCGCCGGCTACGGCGAGGGCGGCCACGGCGCCGAGTCCGGCTCCGGCGCGCAGCAGTACGGCAGTGGTCAGCAGGGCTTCCCCGGCGGGGAGTTCGGGGCGGACCAGGGGACCGGCGGCGGGACCGGTGGCTTCGGCGACGGCGCGGCCGGCGGTACCGGCGGCGGGACCGGCGTGCGCTTCGGGCGGCAGCCCGGACCGGGCACGGACGGCGGGGCGTACGGCACGGAGTCCGGTGCGTCGTACGGGTACGGCACCGGGCAGACCCCGACCCCCGGCGCGCAGCCCGGCCCCGAGTACTACGGCGGCACCTCGACCCCCGGAACCGGGTACGGGACGGACGCCTCCTTCGGCGGGAGCTACCAGGACCCGTACGCCCGGCCCGGGGCCCAGGGCTTCACCGGGCCGTCGACTCCGTCCGACCCGTACGACCCGTACGGGCAGCGCCCGCCGGCGCACGGAGCCGACGCCGAGGCCACGGCCCTGATCCCACCCGTGCCCGGCGGCCCGAGACCCGGCTCCGCCCCCGACGCCGAGGCCACCGCCCTCATCCCGCCCTACCGGCCGGACCCCGCGGGCGGCTCCGACGCCGAGGCGACCGCGCTGATCCCGCCCGTCCCCGGCACCGGCGGGCCCGTGACCCCCGTACCGGGAACGGGAGCCCCGACCGGCTCCGACGCCGAGGCCACCGCACTGATCCCGCCGTTCCGCGGGGACGCGGGGGAGGCGGCGACCCAGTACATCCCGCCGGTGCCCGCGGGCCCGGTGACCCCGCCGGCCGGCGTCCGCCCGCCGACCGGCCCGCCCGCCGAGTTCGACGGACTCTTCCGCAAGGACGACGAAGCCGGATCGACCGCGCAGATGCCCCGCATCGAGGACCCCGGCGGCCCGGCCGCCCCGCAGCGCCCCGCCCCGAGGAGCGGTTACGGCTACCCGCAGCCGCCCGGCCCCGCCGGATACCACCCGCAGGGCGGCGGATACGGCTACCCGCCGCAGGCCGGGCACCCCACCGGACCCGGCTACCCCGCGGGCCCCGGCCACCCGGGCGGTCCCGGAGCCGGACCGGCCCCCGCCCCGGGCGATCGTCCCAAGCGGACGCCGGTGGCGCTCATCGCGGCCGGGGTCGTCGGGCTGGCCGTGGTCGGCCTGGGCGTCGGCGCCCTGCTCGGCGGGGAGAAGGGCTCCAACAGCCCCACCCAGTCCGCCGCCGTGTCCGACTCGGCGAGCCCCCGCGCGGGCAGCAGCGAGGCCCCCGCGGAGAAGCCCGTGGACCCGGCCAAGGCGCAGGCCGTCCAACTCGACAAGCTCCTCGCGGACAGCGGCGACAGCCGCGAGGCCGTCATCCGCTCCGTCGAGGACATCAAGGGCTGCGACAACCTGGACCAGGCCGCGGACGACCTGCGCGACGCCGCCCGCCAGCGGGAGGAACTGGTGACCCGGCTGGAGGAGCTGGAGATCGACAAGCTCCCCGACCACGAGCGGCTCGCCGGACAGCTCACCAAGGCGTGGAAGTCCTCCGCCTCCGCCGACACCCACTACGCGCAGTGGGCGGAGCAGGTCGACGGCAGCAAGAAGCTGTGCAAGGGCGGCAAGGCCCGGAGCACCGACCACGCGCGGGCGGGCAACAGGGCGAGCGGCGAGGCGACCAAGGCCAAGCAGGCGGCCGCGGCGCTGTGGAACGACATCGCGGGGAAGTACGGGCTGACGAAGCGGGACCGCAGCCAGCTGTAGCCCCGGCGGGCGGGGGCCCGGGCGGGGGCCCGGGCGGGGGCCTGGGCGGGGGCCTGGGCGCGGCCGGGGGAGGGGCCGCTGCGCGGAGCCCTTCCCCACCCCGCCCCTTCCCGAACCCCGGGGGGGGGGGGGCCCGCCCGCCCCCCCCGGGGGGGGGGCGCCGCGCCCCCGGGGGCGGGCGCGCGGCCGCCCGCCGGGGCGGG